>NZ_JAWJTG010000008.1:0-107342 GCF_032911605.1 Stenotrophomonas mexicanensis | reverse complement strand
CCGCGACCATCCAGCTCCGGGGTCTTCACTTCCACCACCGGGGTCGCGGCCGGCACTACCGTGACGATCGTCAGAGGTCGCGGTACTGGATCTGCGAAGCCAGTACGCGCAGGCCGTCGGCATTGCTGGACAGGATGCGCTCTTCGCCAACACCTTTCTGCCGTTTCAGCTGGAAGCCCTGATCCGCAGGCAGTTGTGCGGCGATGGCGTCCATGCGCTGCAGGGCATCAGGGCCGCTGCAGTCGAAGTGGCCCCAATAGACGCCATCGCGGTGGATCTGTAATCGATAGTTCATCGCGGTGTCTCCGGCAGGTCCTGCAGCCAATGGTCGAACATCGCGGTGGCGGCCGCGGCCAGTGGTGCGCCATAGCGACGCGCTTGCGCGCGCAGATCATTCGGATCGATGCCGGCCTGGGCCAGCTCCAGCGTGTGGCCGACCAGCCAACGCTCGAACTGGCGGGCGTCCAGTTCCGGATGGCATTGCAGGGCCAGTGCGTGGTTGCCGATGGCGAAGGCCTGGTGGCGGCAGGCCGGCGTGCTGGCCAGGCGGCGTGCACCGGCCGGAAGGTCGAACGCCTCACCATGCCAATGCAGTACCGGAATGCCCTGCAGGGCCTGCAGCGGTGAACGCTGGCCTTCATCGGTCAGCAGCAGTGGCGCAAAGCCGATTTCCTTGCCGCCGCTGGGAGCGACACTGGCACCGAGTGCACGCGCCATCAGTTGTGCACCCAGGCAGATGCCCAGGGTTGGCCGCTGCTGCTGCAGCCGGCGCTGCAGCAGGGCGATGCTGTCGGTGACGAAGGGATAGGTCTCTGTGTCATTGGCACTGATGGGGCCGCCCAGCACCACCAGCAGGTCGGCCACTTCGGCCGGATCGAGCGCATCGACGCCGGCCTGCAGCACCTGCAGCTGCCAGCCTTGTGCCAACAGCAAAGGCTGCAGGGTGCCGAGGTCTTCGAAGGCGACGTGTTGCAGAACGACTGCGTGCTTCATGCCGGCGCTCCGCTGTTCGGCCAGTAGAAGCTGTCCGGGGTGGCGCGGGCGCCGAAGATGGCCTGGCCGACGCGGACCACGGTGGCACCTTCCTCGATGGCCACTTCGAAATCACCGGACATGCCCATCGACAGCTGCGACAGGTCAAGGCCGGGCGGGGCGGTGCGTTGCAGCTGGTCGCGCAGTTCGCGCAGGCGCACGAAGCAGGCGCGCACGCGCTCGACGTCGGGGGTGAAGATGGCCAGGGTCATCAGGCCGCGCACACGCAGGCGATCGAAGGCCGGCAGCTGCTGCACGAAGGCCTCGACCGCGTCGGGTTCCAGTCCGTACTTGCTCGGCTCGGCCGAGGTGTTGACCTGCACGAACACATCCAGCGTGCGGTCTTCCAGTTGCAGGCGCTGCTGCAGGGCCTCGGCCACGCGCAGGCTGTCCAGCGCCTGGAACTCGCTGGCAAAGCGCGCCACGTAGCGCGCCTTGTTGGTCTGCAGATGGCCGATCACCGACCAGTGCACGCCCAGGTCGGCCATCGTTTCGGCCTTGCGCTGTGCTTCCTGCACCTTGTTCTCGCCCAGTTCATGGCAACCGGCAGCCACGGCCATGCGGATACGGGCGTCATCGACGGTCTTGCTGACCGGCAGCAGGCGCACGCTGGCCGGGTCCCGGCCGACGCGCGCGCAGGCATCGGTGATGCGTTGGCGCACCGTGACCAGGTTGGCGGCGATCTGTTCAACGGACTGGGCGACGGGCCAGTCGGCAGCGGCAAGGGGCATGCGGGCACCTCCAATGCAGGATGGCCAGGGTGGGATACACTGGCACAGGACAAGAGATATTTTGGCATAGGACAAAATGAAAATCACCGGGCATAGCGCCGAGTCGATCTTCGACAGCATCCGCGACGGCATCGGCAAGGGCCGCCTGCCGGCCGGCAGCGTGCTGCCGCCGGTGCGTGAACTGGCCGAGCAGCTGGGCGTGAACCGCAACACCGTGGCCGCTGCCTACAAGCGCCTGGATGCGGCGGGCCTGGCCAGCACGGCGGGCCGCCGTGGCACGGTGGTGCGCGGATTGCCGCCGACGCTGGCGCGCGAGGGCAGTACGCCCGGGCTGGCGCTGCAGGACCTGGCCGGTGGCAATCCGGATCCGCGCCTGCTGCCGAACCTGCGCCTGGCCCCGGCCGCACCACGGCTGTATGGCGTGGGCACGGTCGACCCGAGGTTGCAGGCGCTGGCGCGCGCCTCGCTGGATGCGGACTGCCCGGAGGGCTATGCGCTGGAGCTGACCCATGGCGCGGTTGATGGCATCGAGCGCCTGCTGGCGGCGTGGTTGCTGCCAGGAGACCGCATCGGGGTGGAGGATCCATGCTTCCTCGGTAGCCTCAATGTGCTCAATGCTGTGGGCCACGCGCCGTTGCCGGTGGCGGTGGACGCGCATGGCATGCAGGTCGATTCGCTGCGGCAGGCGCTTGAGGCCGGCGCACGAGCGGTGCTGCTGACGCCGCGGGCACACAACCCGACCGGGGCCAGTCTGGATGCGAAGCGGGCGCGAGCGTTGCGGCAGTTGCTGACGGCCTACCCGCAGGTGGCGGTGCTGATCGACGATCACTACGCGCTGCTTTCGCAGCAGGTCTATCACTCGGTGCTGCCGCTGGATGGCCGGCGCTGGGCGCTGCTGCGTTCGTTGTCCAAACCACTGGGTCCGGACCTGCGGCTGGCCTGGCTGGCCTGCGATGAGGAGACCGCATCACGGTTGCGGCTGCGATTGGCGTCCGGCACCGGCTGGGTCAGCCACCTGCTGCAGGATGCAGCGACTTCGGTGCTGGCGTCGGCAACGCAGCGGGCGAAGATCGCCTCGGCGGGTGAGCGCTACCAGCAGCGCCTGCAGTCGCTACAGGAGCTGCTGCGCGCGCATGGCATGCCGACGCCGCAGCCGATGGAAGGATTGAACCTGTGGCTGCCGTTGCCGGCCGACAGCCCCCCACAGGTGCTGGCACTGGCCTCGCGCGGATGGCATGTGCGCGCCGGCGAAGTGTTCGCGGTGGCGGCACCGGGCCATGGTCTGCGCATTACGTGTGCGGCGCTGGGACCGGCGCAGCTGCGGCAGCTGGCCGATGACCTGGCGGCGGTGTGTGGTCTGTAGCGTCGGGCCATGCTCGGCTTTGCTTCGCCTTTGTAGAGCCGAGCCATGCTCGGCTGCTGTTGGTAGAAGCAGTCGAGCATGGCTCGACTCTACATGACCGGTAGTCGAGCATGGTTCGACCCTGCAGAAGCGGATCAGGGCGCGGCGTTCGCGCCCGGGCGCACGTAGTAGGACTGGCCGCTGTCATCGACGAACATCAGTTCCGGCTTGCCCTGCCAGGAGGTGAGCATGGCGCCGGTGTTGTTCTGGTGCTTGACCATCAGGCTGGCGCCACGGTCTGGATTGGCCACCACCTTGAACACTTCCGTGGTGCCGGTGGCATCGTCCAGGGTCAGCAGCGCTTCGCCGCCGCGGTCGCTGGTGCCGTAGCCGCCGCGTTCAGAGCCGTCGGGGCCGAGCAGGAGCAGACCGGACAAGGCGGTGGCGCGCGGCCCCTGGGTACGGCCCTGGCTGAGCGGATCGGGAACCGGTGCGCCGAGGATCACCCGCGGCTGGCCGCTTGCATCGTGGATGACCAGCCCGCGTGCCTCGATGATGCGCTGTGGCGATTGGCTGCGATGCAGGCTCCAGGCGGTCCAGCCGGAAACAAGCAGGGCGAGGGTCGAGACCACCAGGGTGGTCAGCAGCAGCGCACGGGACATCGGGTCGTCCTTCCTTGGATGTGCTGACGATAGCGGATGCGGACCGGCAATGGCCAGTTCGTTGTGTGACGTTGTGTATCGTCAGTGGAAATCGCGACTGTGGCTGCGCAGTCCCTGCAGCAGTTCATCCAGGCAGTGCATGCGCTGCACGATGACGTGCTGCACGCCATCGACGCGTTCCAGGCGGCCATCGATCTGCATCAGCTGGGTATCGACCAGCACCCGGTGCTGGCGATCGGCCAGGTGCCGCCAGACCACGGCGTTGATCATGCCGGTCTCGTCTTCAAGGGTGAGGAAGGTGACGCCACTGGCGGTCTGCGGGCGCTGGCGCATGCGCACCAGGCCCGCGATGCGCACGCGCCGGCCATGGCCGTGCCCGGCCAGCTGTGCGGCATCCAGGCAGCCACGGCTGCGCAGTTGCGCACGCAGGAACGAGATCGGGTGGCGGCCGAGGGTGGTGCCGGTGCTGCGATAATCGGCCTGCATGTCCTCCCAGGCGCTGGGCAGGGGCAGCGGCACGCGGGCTTCGGCGGTGGCGCGGGCCTGGTCGAACAGCGGCAGCCGGTTTTCCACGCCGGAGATATCCCAGCGCGCACGATGACGATGGCCGCTGAGCCCACGCAGCGCCCCGGCATCGGCCAGCAGGCCCTGCTGGCGGCGGTCCAGAGCGGTACGCTGGCACAGGTCACCCACATCGTCGAACGGGCGCCGCGCACGTTCACGCATGATGGCCTGCACGGCGGGCTCGTTGCAGCCATCGACCAGGCGCAGGCCGAGCCGGATCGCGGCCGGCCCCTTGCTGAAATCCAGCGTGCAGTCCCAGTCGCTGTGGCGCACGTCCACCGGCAGCACGCGGATGCCATGCCGGTGCGCATCCTGCAGCAGCTGGTCGGGGCTGTAGAAACCCAATGGCTGGCTGTTGATCAGGCTGGCGGTGAACGCGGCCGGGTGATGGCACTTCAGCCAGCAACTGTTATAGGTCAGCAGGGCGAAACTGGCGGCGTGACTTTCCGGAAAACCGTAGTCACCGAAGCCCTTGATCTGTTCGAACAGGTGCTCGCCGTACTCGCGGCTGAAGTTGTTCTTCAGCATACCGGCCAGCAGCTTCTCGCGATGCGGTTCCAGACCGCCACGGCGCTTCCACGCCGCCATCGAGCGGCGCAGGGCATCGGCCTGGCCCGGCGTGTAGCCGGCCGCTTCCACCGCCAGCTGCATCACCTGTTCCTGGAACAGCGGCACGCCCAGCGTGCGTGCGAACACGCGTTCCAGCTGCGGTGGGTAGAGCGGGTTGTCCGGGTCGTTCAACGCGTCCGGTCCCTGTTCGCGCAGGATCCGGCGCCGCTCCAGATAGGGGTGCACCATGTCGCCCTGGATCGGGCCAGGGCGCACGATCGCCACCTCGATCACCAGGTCATAGAACGTGCGTGGCTGCATGCGCGGCAGCATCGCCATCTGTGCGCGCGATTCGATCTGGAACACGCCAATGGTGTCGGCGGCGCAGATCATGTCGTAGGTCTTTGCATCCTTGGGCGGGATCGCATCCATGCGTCCTTCATGCAGGCCGTGCTGCTTCAACATCGCCAGGCATTTGCGGATGGCGGTGAGCATGCCCAGCGCCAGGCAGTCGACCTTCATCAGGCCGGTGGCATCCAGATCGTCCTTGTCCCACTGGATGACGGTGCGGTCGGCCATCGCCGCGTTTTCCACCGGCACCAGGGTCGACAGCGGATGCTCGGAGATGACGAAACCACCCGGATGCTGAGACAGGTGGCGCGGGAAGTCGATCAGTTCATTGGTCAGTGACAGCAGCCGCCGCATCAGCGGCGTGTCCGGATCGAAGCCGCGCTCGCGCAGGATTTCCGGCAGCGGCACATGGCCGCCCCAGTGGTCCATCGCCGCGCCCAGTTCGTTGACCTGGTCCATCGGCAGGCCGAGCGCACGGGCGACGTCGCGGATCGCGCTGCGGCCACGGTAGCTGATCGCCACCGCAGTCAGGGCGGCACGCTCGCGGCCATAGCGCTTGAATACATACTGCAGCACTTCCTCGCGGCGCTCGTGCTCGAAGTCGATGTCGATATCCGGTGGTTCGTCGCGCTCGGCGGAGATGAAGCGCTCGAACAGCAGGTTGCTGCGTGCCGGGTCGATCTCGGTCACGCCCAGTACGAAGCACACCGCGGAGTTGGCCGCCGAGCCACGACCCTGGCAGAGGATGTCCTGACTGCGTGCGAAGCGCACGATGTCCTGCACGGTGAGGAAGTAGGAGGCGTAGTTCTTCTGCCTGATCAACGCCAGTTCGTGCTCGATCTGTTTGCGTTGTGCCGGTTCGATGCCGTCTTTCCAGCGCCACGGGATGCCACGCTCGACCAGCACGCGCAGCCAGCTGTCCGGGTCGTGGCCCTCGGGCACCAGCTCGCGCGGATAGGTGTACTGCAGCTGCTCCAGCGTGAAGTGGCAACGCTCGGCGATGCGCAGGGTCTCGGCCAGCAGTTCGGGCGGATACAGCTGGGCCAGTGCGGTACGCGGGCGCAGGTGGCGCTCGCCGTTGGGAAACAGGCGCCAGCCGGCCTCGGCCACGCTGCAGCGGTGGCGGATGGCGGTCAGTGTGTCCTGCAGGGCGCGGCGGCGGCGCACGTGCATGTGTACATCACCACTGGCCACCAGCGGCAGGTGGTGGCGTTCGCCGAAGGCCTGCAGCTGCTGCAGGCGACGCGCGTCGTCATGCTCATGGTGCAGCTCCACCGCCAACCACAGGCGATCATCGAAGCCGGCGCGCAGCAGTTCCAGATCGGTGGCGGCCGGTTGCCGGTCCAGCCACAGGCACAGCAGGCCCTCCGGCAGGCCGAGCAGGTCCTCGCGCAGGCAGCGGTATTCGCCCTTGGCCGCGCGCCGCCGGCAGGTGGTGATCAACTGGCACAAGCCGGCGTAGGCGGCCTGGTCGGTGCACAGCAGGGCCAGTTTCGGGCCGTCCTCGACCTGGAATTCGGCACCGACGATCAGCGCCACGCCATGCGTCTTGGCGGCCTGCCAGGCGCGCACGATGCCGGCCAGCGAGCATTCGTCGGTGATCGCCAACGCGCGGTAGCCCTGGCCGGCGGCGCGCGCGAACAGTTCCTCGGCGATCGAGGCGCCACGCTGGAAACTGAAGGCCGACAGGCAGTGCAGTTCGGCGTAGCCGGGCAGTTCGTTGTGCATGGCGGCTCAGCCGAACCAGCCGTGCAGCATCCACGGCGCATGCGGATCATTGCGCTCACGGAAAGCCCAGCCGCGCTGGCCATGCGCGGTTTCCACCACGTAGTAATCGCGCCGCGCATCGGCCTGGTCCCACCAGCCCGATTCGATCCGCTCCGGCCCGGTGACGATGCGCAGGCGGGGATCACGCAGCGGTTGCGGCGTGTCCAGCAGCCAGCCCGGACGCAGCGGCCAGTACGACGGAGGCTTGACCGCGGGCTGGGTGCCACTGGCGCGTTCGGGGCGATGGTCGGCCTGCACCGCCAGCGGCTGCACGGCGTCATCGCCCAGCCGCGCCCGCAGGCGCTCGCGCAGCTGCGTCCATGGCATCGCCTGTGCCGGTCGGGTATCGAAAAGATCCCGCGCAGCGGGCACGAATGGTGGCAGTTGCTCGGCCTGCAGGCGCAGTGCACGGCTGCCGGCGGGCAGGGCAAAGGCTTCCATGCGGTTGCGCGCGATCTCGAACAGCAGCGCGGGATCGCGCTCGGGTGCCAGCAGGCCGATGGTCAGCACGCTGGCCGGCAGCAGGTCATGCTCGAAGTGCAGGTCGAAGCGCTGTACGCCGCCATCGCGCGAGCACAGGAAGGCCGCCAGGTCCAGCAGCAGGCGGCGCAGCGGGAACAGCAGGGCCTGGCTGGATTCGATCTCGTATTCGAATTCGATGCGCGCATCGAAACGATCCGGTGGCTGGTAGTAACGCAGTGGCGCAGTAGGCAGGCCACGCAATGCGTCCAGCTGCTGCAGCACCTCGGGGGCGAAGCGCCGGGCCAGGCTGTCGCGCGGCAGCTCGAGCACCGCACCCAGCGTGCGCAGCCCGGAACGACCGAGCACGGTCACCGCTTCGCTGGGCAGGCCGCAGCGCGGCAAAGGCAGCTGTGCCAGTGCCGCCGGCAGTTGCTGCGCATCGATGCCGAGGCCATCGTGGACGTTGGCCAGCACGCGCGCGGCATGCGCGGTGGGTGCGGCCACCAGGCGGTGGCGGAAACCGAGTTCATGCAGTTCACCACGCAAGCGCTTTTCGATCGTCAACCAGTCACCGAACAGGGCACGACTGGCGCCGATCTCCAGGACCAGCGCATGCGGGAAATCGAGACTGACCTGTGAGCTGTAGGCATAGGCCCAGCTGGCCAGCAGCTGCCGCGTGTGCTGTTCGGCATTCGGGTCGTAGTCGTGCAGGTACATGTCCTGCACCAGCACCTGCGCGGCCGACAGCAGCATGCCCGGGCGCAGTCCCGCTGCGCGTGCCGACGGGCTGACCGCTCGCAGCACGCGACGCTGCGCCGGCCCCTGCAGCAGCACCAGTGGCCGCTGCGGGTCCGGCTGCAGGCGCAGCACGCTGTCCAGTGCCAGCTGCGGCAACAACAGGCAGGCCCAGTGCATGGCGCGGCCTCAGTGGGCGATGGCCAGTGGCAACGGCTGCGCGGGTGGCAGGCCGCCACGGCACTTCAGCACCCGTACCTGGCCGTGGTCGAGCTGCAGGCGCAGGCTGGCCGGGGAGGGGTTGCGCGCTGCCTGCGCCTCGCGGAACACGAAGCCCAGGCACTGGCCGCTGTCGGCAGCCACCTGCAGCCGGCGCAGGGCGCGATCGTCGGCCTGGTGCGGCCAGCACAGCACCGCCGCGCAGGCCGCAGAGCGCAGGCATTGTTCGGCGGCCCACAGCGCTTGTTTCGGCGCGGCGTGGATGATCTGCAGCTGGGCCAGGTCCAGCCCGGCGGCGGCCCAGGCCGGGGCATGCGGGCGGTAGGGTGGGGCGACCAGCACGATCGGGCGGTCGCGCTGGCTCAGCCTGGCCAGCGCCGGCCAGACCAGCGCCAGCTCGCCCACGCCGGGCGCCGCCTGCAGCACCTCGCACAGCCCGCTGGCCGGCCAGCCACCGCCGGGCAGGCGTGCATCCAGTGCCGGGTGGCCGCTGGCCAGGTGGTCGCTGGCCGGGCCCTGGCGGGCCGGGCCGCGCCACAGCTGGCGCCCGTCCAGCAGCCGGTCGAGGGCGACGACAGCACCCATCAGCCGGTCCTCCAAGGGAGGCGCCGAGCGGGCTGGAAGCGGCAGGAACGGGCGGAAACGGCGGGCATGGCGCGAGTATCGACGGGCCGGTATCAGGGGCTGAGACCGGACATGCTACTCGCCTTGTGAGTAGAATTACTAATGAAATCGGAAGGTCGGGTTTCAGGTTGCTGAAGGGCTAAAGCATCCACGCATGGCGTGGATCTACCAGGGTTCTCTCCAGTAGATCCACGCCATGCGTGGATGGGAAAACGGTGCCGACCAGGGTCGGCACCTATAGGCACGGGCACTCCCGGTTACGGGCGCACCGGCAACGCCACCGGGCGCAGCGGCGCGGCATCACCGCCGCGGATCTTCAGCGGGCCGCCGATGAAGGCGAACTCATAGACTTTGTCGCGGGCCAGTTCGTCCAGCGCCACCAGCTCGATGATCGGCGCGCCCTGCTGGGCCAGCAGGTAGGTGTGCAGCGGCACGTAGTCGTCGGACACCTCCGAGGGGAAGGTCTCGAAGCTGAGGTTGTCGGCGCCGACAATCATCGCGCCGCTGTCCTCGACCAGGAAGCGCGCGGCGTCCAGGCCCATGCCCGGCGGGTTGGCCATGTAGGCCTTGGGCTGCTCGAACAGGCGCATGCGGCCGGTGCGGATCAGCACGATGTCACCCTGCTGCAGCTTCACCTGCTGGCGTGCCAGCGCATCCTTCAGGTCCTGGCGGGTGACGCGGTAGCTGTCCGGCAGCATGTCCACGCCCTTGGCGCCGGCCACGTCGATCAGCACGCCACGCGCGATCAGCGGCGGGAATTTCTCGATGCCGGTGACGTTCCAGCCACGGTCGCCGAGGTGCTTGTCGGCCTCGAAGCCGTTCCAGATCTTTCCGTGGATGCCGAAGTGGTTCAGCGCATCGATGTGGGTGCCGGTGTGGCTGTACATCGAGAATGCGGTGCCGGTGTAGCTGCGGGTGAGGTTCATGGTCTCGCCCACGCCCATCGGATCATCCATCACCGTGCCGCGCGGGGTGTGGGTCATCCAGAACTGGTAGTGCGGGTCGCCGGCATCCTGCCAGCTGGGCATGCCAACGTAGTATTCGGTGGCCAGGTCATAGGCCTTGCCGCCGCTGACCCGCGACAGGATCGCTGCGCGCGAGGCCTCGGTGATCAGGTTGAGGCGGCCGATCTCGTCCTTCGGCCCCCAGGGGCTGGTGCCGACCTGCTGGCCGGAGGGAACGCGTTCGTGCGCGGATACGGTGGTGGAAGCGGCGGTGCCGGCCAGCAGCAGGGCCAGCGCGGTGGCCAGGGTACGTGGGGTCATGGGGAGTCTCCTTGCAGGGTGGGGGATGGTGCGGCTCAGGCCGCGACCAGGTGCGCCAGGGCTTGGCGCAGTTGCGGCAGCGGCAGGGTCTGCAGGCGCAGGCCGTTGCCACCGATCACGGTGGGAATGGAGCGGATGCCGAGGGCCGCGGCTTCGGCACGGTCGGCCTGCACGCGCCGGGCTGCTGCGTCGCTGCGCATGTGGTCAGCGAAGGCGCCACGCGGGTGGCCCAGTGCTTCGGCGATATCCAGCAGTACTTCGGCGTCGCCGATGTTGCGGTGCTGGTGCAGGTGCGCCCACTGCACGGCATCGAACATCGCGCCATGGGCGTCGTTGTCACCGAGCATGCCGGCGGTCTGGCAGGCCAGTGCACCGAGCCAGCCGGACGGATACTCGAAGTCCTGTGCACGCATGCCTTCGATATCGATGCGCGCGGTGTCTTCATGCGCGGCGCAGTCGGTCCAGTGGCGCAGGATGATCGCCTTGGCGCGCTCCATCGAGCCGAACACCTCGACCATCTGCGCGCGCGAGTCCTGCAGCACGAAGCTGCGGTGACGCACCTGGATGCCGAGTTCGGCGGAGACCTGCTGCAGGCGCGGGGCCAGCACGAAGCACCAGCCGCAGACCACGTCGTGGAAGAAATCGACCACCGGCGCGGCGGTGGCGGGGGAAGGAACGGAAGACATCTGCCTGCCATCGGTGAGAGGGGAGGCGGCAGATTAGGCAGCGCTGCGTGGCTGAAACAGCACGCCGCGGGCAGCTCAGTTTTCGCTGGCGGTTACGAATCGAGGCCCGCGCAGCCGGGCAGCTCGGCGTGCAGGAAATCGATGAAGGCACGCACCTTGGGCTGCAGGTGGCGCGAGGTGGGATAGACCGCATGCACGAAGCGTGGCGGATAGCGGTGGTCGGGCAGCACCTGCTGCAGTTCGCCTCGGGCCAGCGCCGGTGCCGCCAGGAACGAGGGCAGGGCGCCGATGCCCATGCCGGCCACCAGCAGGTCGCGCAGCAGCAGGCTGTTGTTGACGGTGACGCGCGCCGGCAGGGTGATCGTTACCTGCCCATCAGGGCCAAGCAGCGGCCAGCTGCCGGGCGAGTCGGACAGGCTGTAGGCCAGCACGCTGTGCGCCTGCAGATCGTCCACCGCCTGCGGTGCCGGATGCTGCTTAAGGTAGGACGGAGCCGCGCACAGCACCTGCTGCAGCGAGGCCAGGCGGCGCGCTACCAGCCGCGAGTCGTCCAGCTCGGCACGCAGCCGCAGCGACACATCGAAACCTTCGCCCACCGCATCGAGCAGGCGGTCTTCCATCACAAGGTCCAGCGACAGCTGCGGATGCTGCTGCAGGAAGCGTGGCAGCAGCGGCGACAGCGTGCTTAGCGCGAATGATTGCGGTGCATTGACGCGCAGGCGCCCGGCCACGTCGCCGCGCTGTTCGGCGATGCCACGCTCCAATGCATCCAGCTCGTCGAGCAGGCGGCAGCATTCGCGGTAATAGGCGTGGCCGGTCTCGGTCAGGCTCATGCGCCGCGTGGTCCGCTGCAGCAGTACCACGCCCAGATGCGCTTCCAGCGTGCGCAGCTGCTTGCTCAGGCCGGCGGGCGACATGCCCAGGTCTTCGGCAGCGCGGGCCAGCCCGCCGCGTTCGACGATGCGGCGGAAGGCACGCATCAGGTTGAAGGAGTCCATGCCGGTCCCGGGCGCGATGAGGGCGCAATTGTAGATCCACGCCATGCATGGATGTGGGAAACGTGGTGCGTCCATGATGGTCATCCACCGGGGAGCGCGCCGGGTTGCGCCGTTTGTTCAAGCCGGCGCCCCATACGCGGCGCCAGCATGCAGGCCCCTTACGTTTCGGATTGCCCATGAAGCACTGGATGCTCCGCCTGTATGCCCCGCTGTTCCTGCTGGGTTTCGTCGCTGCTGCCGTCGTCTGGGTCGGCCACCTGCACGGTGATCCGCTATGGCTGCTGGCCTTGCTGGCGGTCGCCATCGCGGTCTCGTTCGCCGCCGAGCGCGTCTGGCCGTACGACCCCGCGTTCAACCACGATCACGGCGACAGCCTGCGTGACACCCTGCATGCGCTGGTCAACGAGAGCCTGAACCTGCTGTCGATCGCGGCGGTGCCACTGCTGGCAGCCATCATTCCGTGGCAGGCCTGGCCGCTGCAGTGGCCATTCGCGCTGCAGGTGCTGCTGGCCGTCATCTGCGCCGATCTCGGCATCACCCTGGTGCACTACGCCAGCCATCGCATCGGCTGGCTGTGGCGGCTGCATGCGGTGCATCACAGCGTGACCCGCATGTATGGCTTCAACGGTCTGATGAAACACCCGCTGCACCAGGCGGCCGAAGCGGTGGGCGGCGTGCTGCCGCTGCTGCTGTTGGGCCTGCCGATGCCGGTAGCCGCGGTGTTGGCCTTCGCCATTGCCATCCAGCTGCTGCTGCAGCATTCCAACGTGGACATGCGCCCCGGCGTGCTGGGCCGGGTGATGGCCTGGGCACCGCTGCATCGCTTCCACCACATGCGTTACGGCACCGCCGGCGACGTCAACTTCGGCCTGTTCCTGACTGTCTGGGATCACCTGCTGGGGACCGCCTTCGATGCGCCCGGCTATCGGCTGCAACAACGCGACCTCGGCATCGGCAGCCAGCCGGACTATCCGCGCGATTATCCCGGACAGCTGCTGGCGCCGTTCCGCGAACTGCCGCATGGCGAGGTGCCGGAGCTGCCGGAAGGTCTACGCAGGCGCGGATGATGGGGCGTGTCAGGCCGCGTGCAGCTGCAGGCCCTGCAGCTGCGCGGCACCGATGCCGAACATGCGGCGCAGGCTGCGCGACAGATGGGCCAGGTCAGCGAATCCGGCCGCGTGCGCGCTGTCGGTCAGGCTGTGCCCGCGCAGATGATGCATCAGTGCGCTGCGCAGCCGTTGCCACAGCACCCAGCCGCGCAGGGTCACCGCCAGATCGGACTGGAAGCGTCGATGCAGCTGGCTGGTCGACAGATGTGCCGCCTCGGCGATATCGGCGGCTGGCACCGGCCCGGGCAGGTGCTCGGCGATACGGGACAGCGCGGCCTGCACGCGGCGGTCCAGTGGTTGCGGGCGACTTAGCCGTGGCAGCCAGTCGTGCAGCGCCAGCGCGTTGCCCGGCAGCGCGTGCAGGTGCTGCTGGATCTGCCCGGGATCGGCATGCGCGGGTTCGAGGAACACCGTGCAGCCCGCTTCCGGCGCCGACAGGATTGCGTGCGGCTGGAATGACGGCAGCCACAGCCGTTGGCCCTGCTGCCGCACCCCATCAACCTCGACCTGCCAGAGCGCGCCGTCGCTCAGCAACAGTTGATGGGCGTAGTGCGCGTGCGTATCGCTGCCACCGGCGTGGCCCTGCAGCACGGCCACGTGAGCATCCAGCAGCAGCGTGCCATTCCAGGGCAGGGCGGGAGAGGACATGGAGGAATTGTAGATCTACGCCATGTGTGGATGAATCTCCATCGAAATCGATTGATTCGACGATTGATCGAAGAACATCCACGCATGGCGTGGATCTACTGCAGATTGCGGCGAATTGTCCAAGGCGGGGTGGGTCCGGTTGCGGGGGCGTGAGCGGCATGGATGGCGCGATCGAGGCTACATGGACGTACTTGTGCCGTCCCCCGCAACCGGACCTACCCCGCCACCCCACAGGAGCCCAGCTTTTGCTTCTGCTGTTGCATTGGCCGTTGCCTCTGCGGGTGCCGGGCGCAGCCCGGCCGTGTGCCCCCTCACCGCCCCTGCGGATCCGGCCGGTGATGCACGTACTCGACCACGGTGCCATCGGGATGCACCGCATTGAACGCCGCCCCGGTCGGTACCACCTGCAGCGGGAAGATGATTTCAGCGCCAGCCGCCACCAGCTTGTCGTGATAGGGCCGAACGTCATCGACCAGCAGCGTCCCCGTGGTCGAAGTGAAGGGCGCCAGCGCCGCCTTGCTGCCCTCGATCAACAGGAACGCACCGACCATCGCCAGACGCAGGCCGGCCTCCGGAAACGGGAACCCGGCATCGGCCACCACGCCCTGCAACTGCTCGTAGAACGCCACGCTGCGCTCCAGCTCACCGGGGGCCACGAACACCCGGATCAGCACGCGCGGCGCGCGCTGGCTGGAGGTATCACAGCGGTCGCGCCAGAGATGATCGAAGTCGCGGTGTACGGTCATGGGCTCGATTCGTGGCCAGGGATCTGCATTATCAGCAGCCTCGCGCGGCGCGCTGATGACCGCCGGTGATGGCCTGATAACCAGTGGCTGGGGTCGGCCTGTGACTTAGGTCCTGTTGACAGGTGTGAACGCCCTCGCACAATCTTCACATGATTGGGCCGCCCTGCGCGGCCCGGACAGGCAGGTTGTCACGCCGGGAGGAGGGTCCCAGGCGCAGACCGGCCCGTCCTTCGGCCTGTGGGGCGTTGCCTGGCAACCCCTGCGCGGCATGAACGCTGCACCCTTCGGCGGCACTTTCCCTGGACCGATTGCCTTGGCAACGGAATTACGCCTGCCGATGAAAACGTTTACAAAGCCGCTTGCACTGTCCCTGGCCCTGTCAGCCGCACTGGCCGCCCCGGCCTGGGCCGACCCCGCCGCGTTCACTGTGCTGACCCTGGAACAGGCCCCGACCGCCGAGGCCATGCCGGCCCTGGCCGCCCAGCTGAAGACCCTGCAGGTGGACGCGGTGAGCGTGCGCCAGGTGCAGCGCGGCATCGGCCAGGTCGATCCGCTGCAGGTGCTGGCCGATGGCCTGGGCTACGCGTACCGCTTCATTGCTGCGGGCAAGGACGATGGCCAGACCCAGCGCGGCCAGGCCGTGCTGACCCGGCTGCCGATTGCTGCTGAATCCGGCCCGGACCAGCCGGGCCTGAACTACCTGCGCCTGGATGACGGTCGCCATGCCGTGGCGGTGTACACCGATGCTGGTGCAGGTGCCGCGCAGCTGCCGGCGCTGGTCACGCGTTCGCGGCTGGGCGCACCGGCGGTGCTGCTCGGCGCAGTGGCCGGCGAATCGGCCAAGGCCGCAGGCTTTGATCCGGCGCGTGTGGCGCTGGAAGCGGATGCCAGCTATTTCAGCGACGGCTTCCAGGCCGCCAGCAGTGCACCGTTCAAGGTGGAAGGCAGCGCCCTGCGTGCCACGCTGCTGACCCTGGCCTATGCCGCCGATAAACATGGCGACAGGCCATGGATGGACACCACCCTCAACGCCGATGCGCGCGCTGCGCTGCTGCTGAAGGCGATGACCGAGGATGAGAAGTTCCAGATGCTGCACAGCTACTTCGGGCTGGGCAAGGACGGTGGCCCGCTGCCGGAAGGCGCGGTCGGGTCGGCCGGTTTCGTGCCGGGCGTGGCGCGGCTGGGCATTCCATCGCAGCAGTCGGCCGATGCCGGCGTCGGCGTGACCAATCCAGGCGGCATCCGCCCGGGCGACTTCGCCACCGCCATGCCGTCCGGCCCGTCCACCGCCTCCACCTGGAACCGTGCGGTCGCCTTTGCCGGCGGCGCGACCATGGGCCGCGAGGCCTGGCAGCAGCGCTTCAACATCCTGCTGTCGGGCAGCGTCAACCTGCAGCGCGACCCGCGCAACGGCCGAAACTTCGAATACGCCGGTGAAGACCCCCTGCTGGCCGGTTCGATGGTTGGCGCGCTGATCCAGGGCGTGCAGAGCCAGCACGTGATCTCCTCGATGAAGCACTTCGCGCTGAACGACATGGAGACCCGCCGCAACTTCCACGACGTGCGCATCGGCGAACAGGCCATGCACGAGTCGGACCTGCTGGCCTTCGAGATCGCGCTGGACGCCGGCCGCCCGGGCGTGGCGATGTGCTCGTACAACAAGATCAACGGTACCTACGGCTGCGAGAACGGTTACCTGATGAATCAGGTGCTGAAGCAGGAATGGAAGTTCCCCGGTTTCGTGATGTCCGACTGGGGCGGCGTGCACAGCGGTTCCAAGGCAGCGCTGGCCGGCCTGGACCAGCAGTCGGCCGGTGAAGTGTTCGACGCAGCGGTGTTCTTCGATGAGCCGCTGCGCCTGGCCGTGCACGGTGGCGTGGTGCCGATGGAGCACCTGAACGACATGGTGGCGCGCATCCTGCGCACGATGTTCCTGCACGGCAACTTCGACAACCCGCCGCAGCACCAGAAGGTGGACGCCGAGGCTGGCTTCGCCGTCGCCCAGCGCACGGTGGAAGAAGGCAGCGTGCTGCTGCGCAATGAAGGCAACCTGCTGCCGCTGGCCGACAGCGTGAAGCGCATCGTGATCATCGGTGGCCATGCCGACAAGGGCGTGATCGGTGGCGGTGGTTCGTCGATGGTGGGCGTGACCGCCAAGGGCACCAACGCGGTGCCGGGCGTGCTGCCGACCACCTGGCCGGGCCCGGTGATCTTCCACCCGTCCTCGCCGCTGGAGTCGCTGCGTGCGGCGCGTCCGGATGCGACCATCGAGTATGTGGACGGGACCAATGCCGCCGCTGCGGCCAAGGCCGCCGCGCAGGCCGATGTGGCCATCGTGTTCGCCACCCAGTGGGCCGCCGAATCGGTGGACCTGCCGGACATGCAGTTGCCGGACAAGCAGGACGCGCTGATTTCGGCGGTGGCCAAGGCCAACCCGAAGACCGTGCTGGTGCTGGAAACCAACGGCCCGGTGCGCACGCCGTGGCTGGCGCAGGTGCCGGCGATGCTGCAGGCCTGGTACCCGGGCATCCGCGGTGGCGAAGGCATTGCCGCGCTGCTGACCGGCAAGGTCAATCCATCCGGCCGCCTGCCGGTGACCTGGGTGGTGGACGAATCGCAGCTGCCGCGCCCGCACATCGACGGCCTCGGCTTCAAGCCGGCCAAGCCGTTCGGTGATGTGTTCGATTTCGATATCGAAGGTGCCAACGTCGGCTACAAGTGGATGGCAGCCAAGGGCCTGACCCCGACCTTCGCCTTCGGCCACGGCCTGTCCTACACCTCGTTCGCCTACGAGAATCTGAAGGTGAGCGTGGAAGGATCGCGCCTGGTCGCCAGCGTCGACATCCGCAACACCGGCAAGCGCGCCGGTGCCGATGTGGCCCAGCTGTACCTGAAGCTTCCGGCTGGCAGCACCACGCCGATCCGCCTGATCGGCTACGACAAGGTGACCCTGCAGCCGGGCGAACAGCGCCGC
This sequence comes from Stenotrophomonas mexicanensis, assembly GCF_032911605.1. Classification (NCBI taxonomy): domain Bacteria; kingdom Pseudomonadati; phylum Pseudomonadota; class Gammaproteobacteria; order Lysobacterales; family Lysobacteraceae; genus Stenotrophomonas; species Stenotrophomonas mexicanensis. The sequence goes on along the minus strand of NZ_JAWJTG010000008.1, from coordinate 89,878 downwards.
ATCCGCATCGAAGCCGAGCCGAAGACCCTGGCCCATTACGATGCGCAGGCGCGCCAGTGGAAGATCGAGGGCGGCACCTACCAGGTGCAGCTGTCGCGAAACGCCGCCGAGCCACTGCAGACGGTGGACGTGCAGCTGGCGGAGCAGGTGCTGCGCTGATCCAGCGGGTTGTTGATGCTTGAAGAAACGGCCCCGAAAGGGGCCGTTTCTGTTTGTGGACTGCCGCTGCGCTCGCCGGGCCATGCCCGGCGGACGATGGAACAGCAGGCGCAGGAGCGGATAGTCATGTCGCTTCTGACACTGGAGCCGTTCTTCCGCTCAGTTAATACTGACCGGCTGCCGCAAAAGGACCAGCCAATGCTCACGAGCGCATGGGCATTCAAGCAGTTGTGTGAAAGCGAGTCAGATACATCATTTGCCTGGCAGCAGGCCGAGGATCAAACGTGGATGGATATCCTTGCGGTCTACCCTGAGTTGGCGCGCTGTGTCGCCGGGAATAAAACAATTCCTGAGTTCATTATCGAACAGCTGGCTAACAGCGAAGACGTCGACGTGCGTTGGAGCATCGCGTGCAAACGCCGGCTGAGTCAGGGGGTTATGTCCCGTTTGGCGCAGGATGCCGATGCAACCGTGCGGCATCGTATCGCTTGCAATCCCAAAGTAACCCGGCAGACTCTAGAGTTGCTTTCCGTCGACCCGGACAAGATGGTGGCGGCCTCAGCGAAGCGAAGGCTGCAGTCCATGTGATATCGCCCACGTCGTGCATGCGTGGAGATAGAGATAAGTATCCTCAGCCAAACCACCCGCGCAGGAAATCGATCAGCTGGCGGACCTTCGGCGAGGGCTGCGTGCTGTGGGGATAGACCGCGTAGACGCTCTGCTGCGGGAAGCGGTGCTGGCGCAGTACCGGCCGCAGGCGATCAAAGGCCAGGTCGTCCTCGATCAGCCAGCGCGGCAGCACGGTGACGCCTGCACCGGCCAGGGCGAAAGCGCGCAGGCTGCTGGCGCCGTCCACGCGCACCACGGCATTGCCCGGATTGGTGGCGAACAGCGCGTCGCTGCCATCGGGGGCAACCACCGGTACATCGGCCAGGCGTGGGTAGCCGAGGCGGGGCAGGGTGCCCAGCTGCACCGGGTCGTCGGCTGCATCCGCGGAGGGCAGGCGGCCCAGCAACGAGGGCGCGGCCACCGCGCACAGCGGATGCCGTTCCAGTTCGCTGGCATGCAGGCCTGAATCCGGCAGGCGGCCCAGGCGGATGGCCAGATCGAAACGTTCGGGAATGAGGTCGGCCGGTGCCGGCGACGTGGACAGGTGCAGCTGCAGGGCCGGGTGCCGTGCACGGAATGCCTCCAGCGCCGGAATCAGGCGCAGCTGTGCGTATTCCGGCGTGGTGGTCAGGCGCAGCGTGCCCTGCAGCTGATGCTGGTCGCGCCGTGCGGCATCGATGGCCGCCTGCGCGGCATCCAGGGCTTGTATGCAGTGCTGCAGGAACTGTTCGCCGGCCTCGGTGAGGGCCAGGTGGCGGGTACTTCGCAGCAGCAGGGTCACGCCCAGTTCCTGTTCCAGCCGCTTCAGGTTGAAGCTGACCACGGCGCGGCTCAGGCCCAGGCGATCGGCGGCCGCGGTCAGGCTGCCGGCCTCGACCACTGCACGGAAGATATCGAAGCGATCGAGGCTGACCATGGCAATTCATTGTCAAAGAAGATTTGACAGTGTTGCAGTTGCTGTCGTGTTTTTCCAACAAGGCCCGCACGGCATGCTGGCCGCTTCCCTGCTGGAGCGTCGCCGATGCCGTCCCCCCGCCTGCGCCATGAGGCCATCTTCCTGCTGGTGTTCGCTCTGGATCTGGTCAACATGTTCATCGCCACGGTGGCCTATCCGGCGCTGGCGGCGGAACTGCATGCCGACGTCGGTACCCTGGCCTGGGTCGGCACCGCCTACATGCTGGGCCTGAGCGTGGTGATTCCGCTGGCGCCCTGGCTGGCCGCACGCTGCGGTGAGCGTCGCCTGCTGCTGGTGGCGTTGCTGCTGTTCGCCGCCTCCGCAGTGTTGGCCGGGGCTGCACCGGGTATTGGCTGGCTGTTGGGCTGGCGCCTGCTGCAGGGCCTGGCCGGTGGCCTGCTGATTCCGGTGGCACAAGCGGCAGCGTACCGACAGTGCACGCCTGACCAGCGTGGCGCGCTGACCCGCCGCATCCTGCTGGTGGCGCTGCTGGTGCCGGCACTGGCGCCTGCGCTCGGTGGGCTGCTGGTGCAGTGGTTGTCCTGGCGCGGTGTGCTCTGGGCCAGCCTGCCGCTGGCCGTGGTGGCGATTGGACTGGTGCTGGCGTGGATGCCGGCCGATGGCGCGCGTAGTGCGCCACGCCTGCAGGCCTATGCGCTGTCCACCGCGATGGCGGCGCTGGGCGCGCTGCTGCTGGCGTTGACTTGGCTGGGCGAGCCCGGACATCGGACCGCCGGTGCCGTACTGCTGTTGATCGCAATGCTGTTGGCGGCGGCTCACCTGCGGCATGCACGGCAGCAGGCGCAGCCACTGCTGCGCTGGTCGCTGCTGTCCCATCGCGGGCTGCGCCTGGCGATGCTGATCTATCTGGCCGTACCCGGTGTGTTCATCGGCAGCCAGCTGGTCAGTACCCTGCAGTTGCACCAGGCCGGCTATAGTGCCGCGCACATCGGCGCGCTGATGCTGCCGTGGGCGCTGGCCTCGGCCATTGCGATCACGGCCAGCAAGCGCCTGCTGGCTCGCTTCGGACCAGCCTCGGTGCTGCGTGCGGGCATGCTCCTGCAGGCCTGCGGCCTGTTGTTGATGGCGCTGCTGCCACACCCGGTCTTTGCCATTGCAGCATGGCTGTTTGCCTTGATGGGCGCCGGCGGCAGCCTGTGCAGCAGCACGGCGCAGACGCTGGCCTTCCATGGGGTCGAGGGCGAAGCATTGGGCGATGCCAGTGCGCTCTGGAACCTCAATCGCCAGCTCAGCTTCTGCCTGGGCACCGCGGCCATCGCGCTGCTGCTGGCCTTGGCCATGCAGTGGCTGCCGGCCCGCGCCACCGGCGTGGCGCTGGGTCTGTCCGCTCTGCTTACCCTGCTGCCGATGGCGTTGCTGCGCCGGCCGCAGTTGCTCACCCTTTCGCAACCGGAGAACACCTGATGGATACCACCGCAGAACACGAAGTCCACCACCTGCACGACAAGCTGCAGGCCTGGTTCCGCGCCGACGTCGGCACCGACGCACTGGAGGACCTGATGGCGCATTTCTGCGCGGACCTCAGCATGGTCGGCATCGCGGGTCGCAGGCTGGACCGGAAGGCCGTGCAGGCACTGTTCGCGGGTGGTCATGGCGCGCGTCCAGGGCTGCAGATTTCCATCGACGCCGTGCAGGCGGTGGAAGCGCCTTCACCGCTGGCGGTGCTGCGCTATCGCGAAGGGCATGCGATCGATGGCGGCGAGCCCGTATGGCGGGAATCGCTGGCGGTGCTGCGGCAGGAAGAGGGGCGTTGGCGCTGGCTGGCGCTGCATGAGGTAACGGCGGCCTGATCGGTAGTGCCGGCCGCTGGCCGGCAACCGCGTACCGTGCCCGAGGTGGATGAAGTTGCCGGCCAGCGGCCGGCACTACCGGTTGCCGACGAGCGCAGCAGCTGGTCGCACATGTGCCATCAGTCCTGCCTGCATCCACCGCAGAATGCAAAGCACGCCCACACTTCACGGCTCAAGGCAGGAGTAGGCTTGAGGCTTTCCTGCCGGGAGGGGTTGTCCATGCGTGTGCGTGCCGTCGCTGTAGCCATTGCCCTTTGCCTGTCCAGCACCGTGCTGGCCGCCGAAACCCCGCCGATGACCCCGGATATCAGCGGCAAGCCCTTCGTTGCCCCTGATGTCGGTCGTGACTACGACAAGCGCGTGGTGATGGTGCCGATGCGCGATGGCACCAAGCTGTATACGGTGATCGTGGTGCCCAAGGGCGCGCGCAATGCCCCGATCCTGCTCACCCGCACGCCTTACGATGCTGCCGGCCGCGCCAGCCGCAGTGATTCGCCGCGCATGCGCGACCTGCTGCCGCAGGGCGACGAGGTATTTGTCGATGGCGGTTACATCCGCGTATTCCAGGACATCCGCGGCAAGTACGGCTCCGAGGGCGATTACGTGATGACCCGGCCGCTGCGCGGACCGTTGAACAACACCAAGGTGGACCACTCCACCGACGCCTGGGACACCATCGACTGGCTGGTGAAGAACGTGCCGGAGAGCAACGGCAAGGTCGGTATGCTCGGCTCGTCGTACGAGGGCTTCACCGTGGTGATGGCGTTGACCGACCCCCACCCGGCGCTGAAGGTGGCCGCGCCGCAGAGCCCGATGGTGGATGGCTGGATGGGCGACGACTGGCTCAATTACGGCGCGTTCCGCCAGGTCAATTTCAACTACTTCGCGATGCAGACCGAGAAGCGCGGCAAGGGCACGCCGCTGCCCAGCCTCGGCTATGACGACTACAGCACCTTCCTGCGCATCGGTTCGGCCGGCGACTACGCGCGCTTCACCGGCGTGGACCAGCTGACCTGGTGGAAGAAACTGGTGGAGCACCCGGCCTATGACGGCTTCTGGCAGGGCCAGGCGCTGGACGTGGTGATGGCGAAGACGCCATTGAAGGTGCCGACCATGTGGCTGCAGGGTCTGTGGGATCAGGAGGACATGTGGGGTGCCAACCACGCCTACCAGGCAATGGAAGGGCGCGACAGCGGCAACAACCGCAACTATCTGGTGATGGGGCCGTGGCGGCACAGCCAGGTGAACTACAGTGGCAGCGAGCTGGGCGCGCTGAAGTTCGATGGTGATACCGCGCTGCAGTTCCGCCGTGATGTGCTCAAGCCGTTCTTTGACCAGTACCTGGTGGACGGTGCGCCGAAGGCGGATACGCCGCCGGTGCTGATCTACAACACCGGCGAGAACCACTGGGATCGCCTGAAGGGCTGGCCACGCAGCTGCGACAAGGGTTGTGCTGCCAGCAGCAAGCCGCTGTACCTGCGTGCTGGCGGCAAGCTGGCGTTCCAGGCACCGGCGGCGGGCGAGGGCGACTTCGAGGAATACGTGTCCGACCCGGCCAAGCCGGTGCCGTTCGTGCCGCGTCCGGTGCGTTTCGGTGACCGCGACATGTGGACCACCTGGCTGGTCAAGGATCAGCGCTTCGTTGATGGCCGCCCGGACGTGCTGACCTTCATCACCGAACCGCTGACCGCGCCGCTGCGCATCGGCGGCGCGCCGGTGGTGCACCTGCAGGCCTCGACCAGCGGCACCGACAGCGACTGGGTGGTGAAGCTGATCGACGTGTATCCGGACCAGGAAGCGTCGACGCCGGAGATGGGCGGTTACGAGCTGCCGGTGTCGCTGGCGATCTTCCGTGGTCGCTATCGCGAGAGCTTCAGCGATCCGAAGCCGCTGGCGGCGAACCAGGTGCTGCCGTACCGCTTCGACCTGCCCAACGCCAACCACACTTTCCAGAAGGGGCACCGGGTGATGGTGCAGGTGCAGTCCAGTCTGTTCCCGCTGTATGACCGCAACCCGCAGACCTACGTGCCGAACGTCTACCTGGCCAAGCCCGGCGATTACCAGAAGGCCACGCAGCGGGTCTGGCATAGCGCGGCGCAGGCCAGTTACATCGATCTGCCGGTGTATTGAGGCCCACAGGGTGACGCCGGGCATGGCCCGGCGCTACCTTGGCCCGCGCGATGCACGACGGCTTTGGTAGTGCCGGCCGCTGGCCGGCGTTTCTATGCTCAAGGATAAAGGTTGTCGCTCGTCAGCAGCCCACTGTCGAACTTCCGAAAGAGTTCGGCAATTGATTCGGCGATGGGCTTTCCCCGGCTGATGTCGAGATCGCCCAGATCGAATGAGACGATCTGTCCGCGACTGAGCGGGCAGAGATCGAGCGCGATGAGCGTCGATCCACCGTCCGTTCCAATGCCCATCAGGTAGTCGCCAAGATAACGATGGATCTGGTAGCAGCGGTTGAGCTGAATGATGCTGGAGATGGACCATAGGTCGACATAAGCATGAGGGAACACGCAGCGCCCACCGTTTGACCAACGCAGGAGCTGTATGAAGTCCTCTGGAATCGCTGCCTCGCTCCAATGTGCCTGTAAGCTGCGTAGATCGTCCGCATGCGCGCCTGTCTCGGGTAGCCATGGACTTTGGATGCATCGGATGAAGTAAGGCGTGCTTGGTTGATCTCGATTGTCCACGAGAAGTCCCTGTAGTCAGCCTTACTACGATGGCGCGGCCCATCTTTGGCGGCAATGGGCATATGCGACATGCGCAGAGATGTGTCGGAAATATGATCGCTTCCAGCGCGTGTCGACCAAGGTCGACACCTACCAGAGCGAAGCCATGGCAGGTTGATTAGGCGGCTGCGGTCGTGCCGGCCGCTGGCCGGCATCCGCGATGGCGTGAAGCAGAAGCTGCTATCCGACCTTTGAGGGCCCGGTGCGCCAGCGGCTGGGTACCAGGCCGAAACGCTTACGGAATGCAGCCGCGAAGTTGCTGGGGTGGCGGTAACCACTGGCGGCCGCAGCCTGCTCGACAGTCCAGCCGTCCTCGCGCAGGCCCTGCTCGGCGTGGCGCATGCGTTGTTCGTGCAGGTAGTCGAACACCGAGCAGCCGTACTGCTGGGCGAAATGACGGCGCAGCGAACTTGGGCTCATGCAGGCCAGCTGGGCCAGTTCGATCAGACTATGCGCGTGGCTGGGATCGTCATGCAGGTAGGCACGCACGCGCTCCAGGCGCTCGCGCTGGCCAGCCCGCAGCGTTCGCACATGATCGGTCTGCAGATCCTCGGCCTTCAGCCCAACGGCCAGCAGCTGCAGTGCGACGCCTTCGCGCCACAACGCGTCGATGCCGTCCTCCCATGGGCTTTCGAACAGCTGGCCCAGCACCGGCAGCAGGGTATGCGGAATGGCCCAGTGGCGGCATTCCAGGTGGGTGTTGAGCGCGGTCTCCAACTGTGGCAGCTGGAACAGGTCCGGATCGATCTGGCCGGGCACCATCACGCTGACGCCGCGCATGCGCGTTTCGCCAGGATGCGCACCCGTCATCTCAACCTGTTCGCGGTGGTGCGCGGTCATCGCCGTACCAGCACGCAGGGTGAAACCACCGCGTCGCGGAATGCGCACATCGACCTGGCCCTGCAGCATCACGCGGATGGCCAGGCCGGGACTCTGCTGGGCGGTGGCGACATAAGGGAAGCGATTATGGACGTCGGAGGCGATCAGGCTCATGCCGCCGCGCAGGAACTGCTCGTTGACCTCGCCATGGCCGGCCCACTGGTCGTCACGCAGGTGTTCCGGGTCGGCGCGGTAATCGAAGCCATGGCGGTGGCCGAAGCGGCGGTAATCAGCAAAAGTGAAATATCGGGACATCGCTCGGCACGTGCTTTGGAGGTGGACGCTGGCATTACCTCGCCCACGCGCTCTGCAATGCAGATGCAGATCCCGTCGTTACCCGTGCAGACATGCTGGGAAGCAGGGGCGTGGGCACGCTGGATAGTGGGGGAACACCAGGTTGAATGGAATGTGTCGAAGAAACTGGAAACGTTTCCCATTGTCGCCTTGATTCGCGCGCTTTTGATTTCAATATGGTCAAAACGATTGACGATTACGGCCAAAGTGAAAATGCCGCCGAACATACGCCAGCGTTTTGCATGCATATCCGTACGCAATTCCATACATCAACTTGAGTTGAGGTTTCATGGCTGGAACGATCACCCGTAGACGCGATGTCGGCCGGGCCATCACGAGCGGGCGCGTAGGGTGGGGCGGTTGGCCATTGCAGGTCACATCGATACCCCCACTGATGGAGAACGCAGATGATTGACTACCAGCTCACCGGCAAGACCGCGATCGTGACCGGCGGCGTGTCCGGTATCGGCCTGGCCGTGGCGCAGACGCTGGCCGCATCCGGTGCCCGTATTTCGGTCTGGGACCTGAAGCAGGATGCAGTCGATGCCACCGTGACGCAGCTGCGCAGTGCCGGTGCACAGGCCATCGGCATTGCGCTGGACGTTACAGACGACGCGGCCGTGGAGGCGGCGGTGCAGCGCACGATCAAGGAACTCGACGGCCTGCATGTGGCAGTCAACAACGCCGGTATCGGCGGGCCGGCCGCAAGCAGCGGTGACTATCCGATCGATGGCTGGCAGCGGGTAATCGACGTCAACCTCACCAGTGTGTTCCTGTGCCAGCGTGCGCAGATCCAGGCGATGCGCACGGCCGGAACCGGTGGCAGCATCATCAACATGGCCTCGATCCTGGGCCAGGTGGGCTATGCCGGTTCCACCGCGTACGTGGCGGCCAAGCACGGCGTGGTCGGGCTGACCCAGACCGCCGCCTGGGAGCATGCGGCCGACGGCATCCGTGTCAACGCGGTCGGCCCGGGTTTCATCAGCACACCACTGCTGGAGAAGATGGATCCCAAGGTGCGCGCCACGCTGGAAGGCCGCCACGCGTTGAAGCGGCTGGGCACGGCCGAGGAAGTGGCGGCGCTGGTTGCCTGGCTGGCCAGCGACGACGCCTCGTTCGCGACCGGCACATACTATGCGATCGATGGTGGCTATCTGGCGCAATGATCGAGTGCGTGAAGGTTACGTATGGCGATGGCCAGTAGATCCAGGCCATGCGTGGATGAGCGCATGCGGTGAAGAGGGCGTGCCATCGTCTTCACCGCCATCCCACGGCTGCCGAGCAACGCTCCGGGAAACGCCCGGAGCCTGCCCATGGAACTCACCCAGGATGTCTCGATCCTGCTGCGCGTGGCCGCAGCAATGCTGTTCGGCGGCGTGCTCGGTGTCGAGCGCGAGATGGGCAAGCACGCTGCGGGCCTGCGCACCCACATGCTGATTGCCGGCGCTGCTGCGCTGATTGTTGGACTCGGCGATTCAGTGGCAGAGCACTTCCAGCAGGAGCGTTACCGCGACCTGCTGCAGGTCGACCCGGTGCGCCTGATCGAAGCCGTGGTCGCCTGCGTCGGCTTCGTTGCCGCCGGCACCATTCTGCGTGGGTCACGCGAGGATCAGGTCAGCGGCCTGACCACGGCCAGCTCGCTGATCATGGCGGCGGCCATCGGCATCGCCGTGGGCATCGGCAAGTACGTGATTGCCATCGGGGTGAGCGTGCTGTGCGTGCTGGTGCTGGCGGTGATGCGGCGGTTGGAGAAGCGGATTTCGTAGGGAATCTCGAGTTGCCGGCAAGCGGCCGGCACTATCACGGGATCTAAATGGTCGGACCAATATGACATCTAGCCCTATGGTCTAATAGGCGCTTCGTCGGAGCGGCGGTTAAATCCGCTGCAAGTGGTCTGATCGAAATCATTATTGGTAATACCAATAATCGACGACCATGGCGACCCACCGCCTGCGGTGGAGCACATTCCGCCCCAGTCGAGAGCCCCCATGCAGCCCTGGCAACACCTGTACGACCCCGCCGGCAACCTGTGGTTGTCCAGTCTGATCGCGCTGCTGCCGATCGCGTTCTTCTTCGTCGCCCTGGCCGTGCTGCGCATGAAGGGCTGGCTGGCCGGCACGATCACCGTGGCCATCGCGCTCGGCGTCGCCCTGCTGTTCTACCGCATGCCGCTGAGCCAGGCGCTGGGCGCGGCCGGTTTCGGCTTCGTCTACGGCCTGTGGCCGATCGCCTGGATCATCATCGGCGCGGTATTCCTCTACAAAGTCTCGGTCAAGACCGGGCAGTTCGACATCATCCGCGCCTCGATCCTGTCGGTCACCGAGGACCAGCGCCTGCAGATGCTGATGGTCGGCTTCGCCTTCGGTGCCTTCCTGGAGGGTGCAGCCGGTTTTGGTGCACCGGTGGCGATCACCGCGGCACTGCTGGTCGGGTTGGGCTTCAAACCGCTGTATGCCGCCGGCCTGTGCCTGATCGTCAACACCGCGCCGGTCGCCTTTGGTGCGATGGGCATTCCGATCATCGTGGCCGGGCAGGTCACCGGTCTGGATGCCTTCGAGATCGGCCAGATGGCTGGGCGCCAGCTGCCGTTCCTTACGATCATCGTGCTGTTCTGGATCATGGCGATCATGGACGGCTGGCGCGGCATCAAGGAAACCTGGCCGGCAGTGCTGGTGGCCGGTGGTTCGTTCGCCATCGCGCAGTATCTGACCTCCAACTTCATCGGCCCGGAGCTGCCGGACATCACCGCGTCGCTGGCCTCGCTGGTCTGCCTGACGCTGTTCCTGCGCCGCTGGAAGCCGGTGCGGATCTTCCGTTTCGATACCGAAACCAGCGCCGAGGCGGCCGCACAGGCGCTGGAGGCGCCGCGCTACAGCGTCGGCCAGATCGCCAAGGCATGGTCGCCGTTCCTGATCCTCACCGCGATGGTCACGCTGTGGAGCATCAAACCGTTCAAGTCGCTGTTCGCGGCGGACGGCCCGCTGGAAAGCTGGGTGCTGAAGATCCCGGTGCCGGGCCTGGACCAGATGGTGCAGAAGATGCCGCCGATCGTGGATGCACCGCTCAGCTACGAGGCGATCTACAAGTTCGACTGGTTCTCGGCCACCGGCACCTCGATCATCCTCGCCGCTGTGATCGCCATCATCGCGCTGCGCATGCCGGCCCGTTCGGCGCTGCAGACCTTCGGTGAGACCGTGCGTGAGCTGCGCATGCCGATCTACTCGATCGGCATGGTGCTGGCCTTCGCCTTCATCGCCAATTACTCGGGCCTTTCGGCGACGCTGGCGCTGGCACTGGCGCACACCGGTGATGCGTTCCCGTTCTTCTCGCCGTTCCTGGGCTGGTTGGGCGTGTTCCTGACCGGCTCGGATACTTCGTCCAATGCCTTGTTCTCGGCACTGCAGGCGACCACCGCGCAGCAGATCGGCGTGTCCGACGTGCTGCTGGTGGCGGCCAACACCACTGGCGGCGTGACCGGCAAGATGATCTCGCCGCAGTCGATCGCCATTGCCTGCGCGGCGGTCGGCCTGGCCGGCAAGGAATCGGACCTGTTCCGTTTCACGGTCAAGCACAGCCTGATCTTCACCACGATGGTCGGCCTGATCACCCTGGCCCAGGCTTACTGGCTGACCTGGATGATTCCCTGAGCCATGCACGGTCAGCCGACCACCCGCTGCGCGCTTCGGGCCACAATGACGCCATGAGCACGCAACGTATTTCGGACAAGGTGGCCGCGCAGCTGCGCGGCCTGGTGCAGGAACAGCGGCTGCAGCCGGGTGACCGGCTGCCGGCCGAACGCACCCTGGCGGTGCAGCTGGGGGTCTCGCGAACGGCGCTGCGCGAGGCCATCGCGCAGTTGGCCAGCCAGGGCCTGCTGACCGCACGGGTCGGTGGCGGCACCTACGTGGCCAAACCCGCGGCGCGCGCGCGGCAGGCGCTGGATGAACCGCTGGCGCCGTACTTGCCGCTGTTCCAGGGCGACCCGGAATACCGCTTCGACGTGCTGGAGATCCGCCACGCGCTGGAAGGTGCCACCGCCTGGCATGCAGCGTTGCGCGCCACCGATGAGGATCGTACGCGCATCGCGCAGGCCTTCCAGACCATGATGGACGCGCACGGCAAGGACGATCCCGCCGGTGAAGCCGAGGCCGACGCGGCCTTCCACCTGTCCATCGCCGAGGCCTCGCACAACCTGGTGCTGCTGCAGGTGATGCGCGGCCTGTTCGACCTGCTGCAGACCAACATCTCGCAGAGCCGCGAAAAGCTCTACACCTCGGCGAGGACCTTCTCGCCGTTGTCCGACCAGCACCGCGAGATGATGGACGCGGTGCTGGCCGGCGACCCCGAACGCGCGCGCGCCGCCGCGCATGCCCACCTCGAGTTCGTGCACACCACGCTGCGCACCCTCGATGACAACGAAGCCCGGCGTGCGCGGGCCTCGCGTCTACCTTCCCCACACGGTTGACCCCATGATCATCTCCGCCTCCACCGATTACCGTGCCGCAGCGCAACGCCGGCTGCCGCCGTTCCTGTTCCACTACATCGATGGCGGCGCGTATGCCGAGCACACGCTGAAGCGCAACGTTTCCGACCTGTCCGACATCGCGCTGCGCCAGCGCATCCTGCGCAACATGTCCGACCTGAGCCTGGAAACCGAACTGTTCGGCGAAACGCTGGCAATGCCGGTGGCGCTGGCGCCGGTCGGCCTGACCGGCATGTATGCCCGACGCGGTGAAGTACAGGCGGCGCGCGCGGCCGACAGTCGAGGCATCCCGTTCACCCTGTCCACCGTTTCGGTGTGCCCGATCGAGGAAGTGGCACCGGCCATCCAGCGGCCGATGTGGTTCCAGCTGTATGTACTGCGCGACCGTGGCTTCATGCGCAACGCGCTGGAGCGGGCGCAGGCCGCGGGCGTGACCACCCTGGTGTTCACCGTGGACATGCCGGTACCAGGCGCGCGCTACCGCGATGCACACTCCGGCATGAGTGGACCGAATGCCTCGCTGCGCCGCATCGGCCAGGCCATCACCCATCCGCACTGGGCGTGGGACGTGGGCCTGTTCGGCCGCCCGCATGATCTGGGCAACATCTCCACCTACCGCGGCAACCCGACCGGGCTGGAGGATTACATCGGCTGGCTGGGCAGCAACTTCGATCCCTCCATTTCGTGGAAGGACCTGGAGTGGATCCGCGAGTTCTGGAAGGGCCCGATGGTGATCAAGGGCATCCTCGACCCGGATGACGCGCGCGATGCGGTCAAGTTCGGCGCCGATGGCATCGTGGTCTCCAACCACGGCGGCCGCCAGCTCGATGGCGTGCTGTCCACTGCGCGTGCTTTGCCGGCGATTGCCGATGCGGTGCAGGGCGACCTGAAGATCCTCGCCGATTCCGGCATCCGCACTGGCCTGGACGTGGTGCGCATGCTGGCACTGGGCGCCGACACCGTGCTGCTGGGCCGTGCCTTCGTCTACGCGCTGGCCGCGCAGGGCGAGGCCGGCGTGGCCAACCTGCTGGACCTGATCGCCAAGGAAATGCGCGTGGCGATGACGCTGACCGGCGCGCGCCGCATCGCCGACATCGGTCGCGATTCGCTGGTCAGCCTGCCATGAGTGGCCACGATGCCGTGCTGGCGCAGTTGCGCGATGCGGTCGGCAACCGCCATGTACTGACCGGCGACAAGGCCACCCGCCGTTTTCGCCGTGGCTACCGTTTCGGCGACGGCCCGGTGCTGGCGGTGGTGCGCCCGGGGACGCTGCTGGAGCTGTGGCGTGTTCTGCAGGCGGCGGTGCAGGGCGGAGCGGCGATCATCCTGCAGGCGGCCAACACCGGCCTGACCGGTGGCTCGACCCCGGATGGCAACGACTATGGGCGTCCTATCGTGCTGGTCAGCACGCTGCGCCTGACCGGCATCCAGCTGTTGAACGAGGGCCGCCAGGTGCTGTGCCTGCCCGGCGCGACGCTGGACCGCCTGGAGCAGACGCTGGCACCGCTCGGCCGCGAACCGCATTCGGTCATCGGCTCGTCCTGCATCGGTGCGTCGGTACTCGGTGGCATCTGCAACAACTCCGGCGGCGCGCTGGTGCGCCGTGGCCCGGCCTACACCGAGCTGGCACTGTATGCGCAGGTCGATGCGCAGGGCCAGCTGCAGCTGGTCAACCATCTGGGCATCGCGCTGGGCGATACGCCCGAGCAGATCCTGCAGCGCCTGCAGGCGGGTGACTACCGTGCTGCCGACGTTGGGGACGGCGATGGCCGCGCCGCCTCCGATCCACGCTACGCCGAGGAAGTGCGCCGGGTCGATGCCGATACGCCGGCACGCTTCAATGCCGACCCCAGCCGCCACTTCGAGGCAGCGGGGTCTGCCGGCAAGCTGGCAGTATTCGCGGTGCGCCTGGATACCTTCGAGAAGGAGGCCGCCGAGGTCTTCTATATCGGCAGCAACCGCACCGACAGCCTCACCGCGATCCGGCGCCAACTGCTGACCGGCTTCGAACGCCTGCCGATTGCCGGCGAGTACATCCACCGCGATGCCTATGACATCGGCGAACGCTACGGCAAGGACAGCTTCCTGTTGATCGACCGCCTTGGCACCGCCCGCGTGCCGGCCGCCTTCGCATTGAAGAGCCGGGTTGATGGCTGGTTCGAGCGGCTGGGCCTGCGCGGCGTGACCGACCGGGTGATGCAGGTGCTGACCGGCCTGCTGCCCTCGCACCTGCCCAAGCGCATGGGCGAGTTCCGCCAGCGCTACGAGCATCATCTGCTGCTGAAGGTCTCCGCGCAGGACGCCGCGGAAACCGAGGCCTGGCTGCGCGGCTTCTTCGCCGACCATGAGGGCGGCTACTTCCACTGCACGGCCGATGAGGGGCGCAAGGCGTTCCTGCATCGCTTCGCTGTGGCTGGCGCCGCGGTGCGCTACCGCGAGGTACACCGCGACCAGGTGCAGGACATCGTCGCGCTGGACATCGCCCTGCGCCGCGATGATGCCGACTGGTTCGAGCAGTTGCCGGTCGATATCGATGGCCGCCTGCTGCACAAGCTGTATTACGGGCACTTCCTGTGCCACGTGTTCCACCAGGACTACATCGCGCGCAAAGGCGAAGACCCGATGGCGATCGAGCATGCGATGTGGGCGTTGCTGGACCAGCGTGGCGCCGAGTATCCAGCCGAGCACAACGTCGGCCACCTGTACCCGGCCAAGCCGGCGCTGGCCGGGTTCTACAGGCAGCTGGACCCGAGCAATACGTTCAATCCGGGCATCGGCCAGACATCGAAGGCGAAAGGGTGGGGTGGCTGCGACTGTAGTAGGCATTGACGGATACAACGTGGCTTTACTGTAGAGCCGAGCCTATGCTCGGCTGCAATTCCCGACAGGCACAGTCGAGCAAGCTCGACTCTACAAATGCAAACTCGAGCAAGCTCGACTCTAAAAATGCAAAGTCGAGCAAGCTCGACTCTAAAAATGCAAAGTCGAGCAAGCTCGACTCTACCGGAGCAGCGGTTACCATCTGGATTCCACGAGCAGGAATCTCATCCATGCCCCCCGTCCTTGCCCGCACGACCGTGTGCGTTGCACTGCTGGCCACCCCGATGCTGACGCTGGCGCAGGGCTCGATCCTGCCGCAGCAGCGTGACGCTGCGGGCAACGTGATGGAGCCGTTGGGGCAGGTGCTGATCGCCAATGAGACGGGGCCGGTGGGGCTCTACGAGTGCACGCGGGACGGCATCTGGTGCGTGCGCGTGCAGCCGGTTGCCAAAGATGGTGACCGGCCGACCGTGCTGGAAGTACTTGAGAAGGAACCGGGCCAGGGCACGCCACACACCTACCACGTCAGCATCGACGTGCCGCAGGAAAGCGAGCTGTCGCTGTGGCCGTGGATCGTGCGGCTGGCACCTGGCGTGGGCAGCGATGAACCGGTGACCGACCCGCAGCAGCGCGCCCGCCAGAATGTGCTGGTGGGTGGCATCGTCACGTTCAGCGCCATGTACTCCGGAGGAGGTGCCGACGCATCCACGCTGCAACTGGCACGCGTGCGCCACCTGCAGGACGACATCCAGGTGGACGACGACGTGTTGACCGTGCCATGGCTGGGCAATGCGATGATCCGCGCCTGTTTCAGCGAACAGGACATCAAGCAGCGCGCAGGTGCCTGCCATGACGAATACGGCTTCTCGGCGAAGCTGGCGCTGGATACGGTCGCCGAGGGCATGCCGGTGCTGCGCTACCAGACCGTGGCGACCCGGTTCCCGGCCGGTGTTTCGCGCTTCGAGGATTCGCTGGCCAAGGGGCCGTTGAAGAAGCAGGATCTGCGCACCGAGCAGGACCCGGCGTGCACCTACACGCGGCTGTTCCGCTTCAGCGATGGGGTATTCCACCCCGACCAGGCGCTGCCGGATTGCGCGGGGTATACCGAACCCTGAACCTTGTAGAGCCGGGCCTACGCTCGGCTGGTCTTCGGATGCGCCGCGCGAAAAGCCAGTCGAGCATGGCTCGACTCTACAAAAGCCTGCTGCCGCGCTTACTCGCAGCGGGTGGACGTGATGATGTTGTCCTTGTCCACGAACACGCGCAGGCGGTCCGGGCGGATGTCTTTGGTGGTGATGGTGCTGGGGCCGATCGGGTTGACCAGGCCGGCACCGCTCTCGCGGGACAGGCGACGGATGTTGGGCTCGTTGGCCGGCTGGCCGATCGCCCAGCCCAGCTGGCTGGCGTCGCAGCGGCCACTGCCTTTGACTTCCGGGCCAGGGGTGCTGACGCAGGCCGACAGCAGCAGGGCGGAGGCCGGCAGCAACAGGGACAGACGGAATGCAGACATGTGAGCGCTCCTGCGCAGGGGACGATGGCGGGAACGATAGCACCGAGTGTGCGAAAGGCGTCAGCGCCCCGGTCATTGCCGGCACAGCGTGGTCATTGCATAGTGGGAGCAATAGCTGGCAGTACGCCAGCGGGCAGGCCGGGCCTTTCCGGCGCAGGTGTTGGATACGGTATGACGGCAGGCAGTTTCCGCGGCAAGGACAAGACAATGACGGCCCTGATGTTGTCGTTGCTGGGCGTGGCGTTTGCCGCCTCCGCTGCCGATCCGGAACCCGAGCAGGTCCAATCCCCGGTATTCGGCGCCTGGCGCAACCTGCAGACCGAATCCGGCTACGCGCCGGCGCAGCGTAACCTGGCCTTCGCCATGCTTCCGCAGGCGGCCACCCGCGGCGACCGTTTCGCCATCCTCGACCGCGAGGGCAAGCGGGCGGTGTGCTGCCTGCAGGTGGCCAGCCCCTCGCTGGGCGTCGCTGCGCTGCGCGGGGAGTACCGCCTGCCGCAGGCCTGGGTGACGGACCTGAGCAATGGCCGTAGCCCTGCACGACCCTATGTGCCGCACGTCTATGCGATGCAGCGGGTGGACGAGCTGGCCGACTACAGCTTCGCCGATGTACCTGGCGCCTACAGCGACCTGGGCGGTCTGCTGATTCCGGAAGGTGCCACGCTGGAGGCCGACGGCGGTGCCGTGCGCCTGGGGGACAGCCGCTATCCGCTGCATTTCCAGCGCCAGCCGCACGCCGATGACGATGGCGCGCTGGACCGCTACAGCCTGCAGGCCGGCGAGGGTGCCGCCCCGATCGTGGTTGAAGTGCCGTTCGGCACCTACTGATTGCAGCGTTGCACTGGCTAGAATGCAGCGCGGCGCTGTCTGCCGTGCCTGCTCCGTGAGTCGTGCCGTGTCCTTGCGCCCCTTCCTGCTGTCGTCCCTGCTGCTGTTGTCTGCCTGTGCCAGCGCGCCTCCGCCGCCGGCCCATTCCGATGCATTGTGGCGATTGATTGAACGTGACTGCCAGGGCGCCGAAGGCCCGCGTGGCGATTGCCTGCGGGTGGAGACGGCAGCAGACCGCCGCGATGTGCTGGTCAAGGACGCGCACGGCGACTACCAGTTCCTGCTGATGCCGCTGGACAAGGTCAGCGGCATCGAGAGCCGCAGCCTGTACCAGCGTGGTGCACCCAACTACTTCGGCGCGGCCTGGCTGGCCCGCACCCACACCGAACGGGCGCTGGGCCAACCGCTGCCGCGCAACGTTGCCAGCCTGGCGCTGAATTCACCGCATGGCCGCTCGCAACATCAGCTGCATATTCACGTGGATTGCCTGCGTGCCGACGTGCTGCAGGCGCTGGACACGCATGCTGCCGCTCTGGGCAGCCAGTGGACACCGCTGCCGGGGCTGCTGCGCGGCCATCAGTACCAGGCACGCCTGCTGCCGGGCGCAGAACTGACCGCCAATCCGCTCAATCTGCTGGCCTACGACCTCGCAGGCGTGGACGACGTCGGCCAGTGGAGCCTGGTTGTGGCGGGCCGGGACGCCGTGCAGGGCGTCCCGGGCTTCATCCTGCTGGCCACCCGTGTGGACGCGGGCACCGGCAACGAGGCCAGCGCCGAAGAGCTGCAGGACCACGCCTGCTCGGTGCTGACCGGTGCCGGCAACGCGCTGGAGCGGGTGCGCTAGTCCAGCACGCTGTGCTTGCTCCGCCACATGGGGGCGGTCAGCGCCAGCAGCTGGCGATCCTGCCAGCCATCCAGATCCAGATGATGGTCGCGCAGCAGGCCTTCCTGCTCGAAGCCGAAGGCCCGCAGCGCGGTGGCGAACGGATCACTGCAGTCCGGTGGCAGCATCACGAACAGGCGATGCAGGCCGACGTCCTCGAACAGGAACGGGCACAGCGCCTGCAGCGCCGCGTCGGCATGCGGGTGCCAATGCTGCAGCGACAGCAGTTCGGCGCTGCGCGCGTGTAGTGATTGCAGCCGTACGTGCAGCTGGTCCAGTACGTTGCCGTGCTCGTCATCGAACACCCCCAGCAGCAGCTGGTCGTTGTCCTGTTCCAGGCGTGAGCGATGCATGTGGGCGAGGAAGCGCGCTTCCTCATCGATGACGGACGGATCGCGGCGGCCGCGCCGGCGGCGGTCATCGAACAGGCGCCAGCGCGGCAGGTCGGCACGCTGGAAAGGGCGCAGGGTGACCGGTGCGGCCTGCAGCTGCAGCAGGTGACGGCGCAGCACTGGGCGCAATGGGGGAAGGAGGGAAGTGGGGTACGGGGTCATCATCCTCGGCACGATGGCCGTGCCTGCAGCCCTGCACCATTCAAAACATTGCAAAAGTGTGGTGGATGGCACTGCGGGTCTGATTCGGTTCAGGCATAAGGCCATCAGGCCTGGTCATTTCCGTTGAAACCCCCCATTCAGGACACTTTCGTTACGGGATCGTTATGCGCCGTACAGGCCGCTGCCCCCGTACCACCACCCGCCCAACTCCCCAGGAAGCCCATGTCCGCCTCCCACAAGGCGCTGCGCCCGCGTCCGCTGGTGCTCGCACTGTCGTCCCTGATGCTGGTCTCGCTGCCGGCCTTCGCGCAGGAAAGCGCACCCACCACATTGCAGGAAGTGAAGGTCACCGGCTCGCGCATTCCACGCGCCAGTGTCGAGGGCCCGTCGCCGGTGACCGTGATCAGCCGCGAGCAGATCGATGCGCAGGGCTACCGCAATGCCTTCGACGCACTGAGCGCGCTGACCGAGAACACCGGCAACGTACAGGGCGAGGACTTCGGCAACACCTTCACCCCGGCCGCCAACACCATCAACCTGCGCGGGCTGGGCCCGAACCGCACGCTGGTGCTGGTCAACGGCCGCCGCCAGGCCGACTACCCGCTGGCCTACGAAGGGTCGGTGAACGTGGTCAACCTGGCCAACATTCCCAGTGCGCTGATCGAGCGCATCGAGGTCCTGGCGGCAGGTGCGTCTGCGGTATACGGCTCCGATGCGATCGCCGGCGTGGTCAATATCATCCTCAAGGACCGCTTTGAGGGCGTGGATGTGAACGTGCGCGCCGGTGGCACCCAGCAGGGCGGCGGCGACAACCAGCGCGCGCAGGTGGTCGGTGGTAGTTCCGGCGAGCGTTGGGATGCGCTGTTCGGCTTCGAGTTCGATGTGCGCAAGGCGATCCACGGGCGCCAGCGCGATTTCATGGATTCGCTGGACGATGATCCGGCCGGCAAGGCACCGCAGGCGACCGCGATCGCCTATCGCCGCAATGCCGCCACCGGCCGCAACATCGATCCGGGCGTCACTGGCTGCGACGGGGCGTCTGACATCTATGGCGGCAGCGTGTTCCGCGCCTTCAACCCTCGCCAGGGCTGGTACTGCGGCAGCAACGAGGCCGCCGCCAGCTACTGGACCGTGCAGACCCAGAAGCGCAACCTCAATGGCTATGGCCTGCTGACCTTCCACGTCAACGAGACCACTGACCTGTTTGCCGATGTCGCCGTGGGCAGCGCGCGGATCTACAACAACACGCGTGCGCCGACCTGGACCTCGGCCCGCAACTACTTCTACAACCAGACCACCGGCAACCTGGAAAGCTGGTACCGCCGCTTCGCGCCGGAGGAAATCGGCGGGCTGCCGCGCAATGCCAACCGCTTCCTGGAAAACTCGTGGTCGTTCAACGTCGGTGCACGTGGCCAGATCGGCGACAGCGGCTGGGACTATGAGGCGGTCTACAGCCGCTCGCGATACGAGAACCGCACCCGCCGCCCGGTGCTGCTGGCCGGCATCAACGAATACCTGCTCGGCCCGAAGCTGGGTGTGCGCAACGGCGTTGAGGTCTATGCGCCGGATCCGGCGCGCCTGTTCCAGCCGTTGACCCCGAACGAATACGAGGGGCTGTCCGACTACCAGGAAAGCCGTAACGCGGCATGGCTGCAGACCTTCAGCGCCAGCGTCAACGGCCGCCTGTTCGCGCTGCCTGGGGGCGATGCGGCGTTGGCAGCGGTGGTCGAGGCCGGCAGCCAGGGCTATCGCAACCGACCGGACCCGCGCCTGGGCAGCGGCGAGTTCTGGAACACCAGTGCAGGCGTCGGCGCCGGTGGCGAGCGTGACCGCTACGCTGCAGGTGTGGAGCTGCAATTGCCGCTGCTGCAGTCGCTGACCACCACCCTGGCCGGTCGTTATGACCAGTACCGTGCCGGTGGCGAGCACATCGGCAAGGCCACCTGGAGTTTCGGCGTCGAGTTCCGTCCGATCGAGAGCCTGCTGATCCGTGGTACGGCGGCGACCAGCTTCCGTGCGCCGGACATGAACTACGTGTTTGCCACCGAAACCCGCGGCTACAACCCGGGCATGACCGATTACTGGCGCTGCCGCACGGCGGGCCAGTCGTACGACAACTGCGACTACAACGGCCTGTCGATTGATTACAGCAACCGCGCCAATGCGCAGCTGCAGCCGGAATCGGCCAAGTCGTATGGTTTCGGCGTGGTCTGGTCGCCGCTGTCCGGCCTGGATTTCAGCGCTGACTACTACGACATCCGCATCGACAACGAAGTGACCAGCCTCGATACCAGCCGCATCCTGCGTGATGAGGCCGATTGCCGCCTGGGCCGGACGCTGGGCGGCGAAGCGCGCGATATCGGTTCGCCGCTGTGCCAGGACGCGCTGTCGCGGGTGATCCGCAATCCGTCCAATGCCACCGTGCAGCCGGACCAGGTGACCCGCGTGCTGATCAATCCGATCAACGCGGCCTCCGAATCGGTTCGCGGCCTGGACCTGAAGGGCAACTGGCGTTTCGATGCCGGCCGCTATGGCCGCTTCACCACGCGCCTGGCCTACACCGTGGTGCTGGAGCACAAATACCGACAGTTCTCCGATGATCCGGAGCGTGACATCCGCAATTCGCTGGATGACTACCAGTGGCGCAGCAAGGCCAACGGCAGCATCACCTGGAACCAGGGTGACTGGACCACCACGCTGTACGGCAACCGCTTCGGCTCGCTGCCGAAGACCGATGGCAGTGGCCGCATCGCGCCGTACATGACCTACAACGCCAGCGTGTTCCGCCAGTTCGGCGAGAACCTGTCGGTGGGTGTGATCGTCAACAACCTGCGTGACAGCCGCCCGCCGGCGGACAAGAACGGTGGCGGCTGGCCGTTCTACCCGGTCGGCAACTACGACCCGTATGGCCGCCAGTACTGGGTGCAACTGGACTACCGGTTCCGCTGATTCCGCAGGCGAACGAAAGGCCCAGCATTGCTGGGCTTTTCTTTGTGCAGTGCACCCGTGTTGCCGCTGCGCGCGTGGCATGCTGTGGCGCAACCCGGAGGAGGATGCGCATGGATGTCAGGGTGTGGAGTGTGATTGCAGTGGTGGCCATTGCAGGTTGCAGTGGCAGGCAGGCGGCCAGCGTGGAGGATGCCGCGGAGGTGGCCAATGCCGCGCCTGCGCAGTCTCACGCGCAGCCAGCGGAGCACGCTGGGCCATCGCGCGCGGCAACGGCATCGAGTGCCACGACGGCGGCAGCTGGGCTCGCGCAACCGGAGGGGCACTTCCTCGAGGGCGAGCGCATGCTGCTGAGCGAGGGTGCGGTGTCCACGCAGAAGAGCGAGGCGCTGCTGGGTTCCGACAAGGCTTTCGCGCAGGCGATCAGCCAGTTCGAGCGCGATGCGGCTGGCCACCCGGAAGTGCAGGACCTGACCCGGCTCTACAGGACGGCCGCGACCCGGCTCACCGGCAGCGACGGCACGCTGGTGTCTTTCGCCTGTGGCTACAGCCTGTGTGTTGGCGAGATCCGAAGCCGTACCGATGAGGATTTCAGTGCCTGGTCCGAGGCGATCGGCACGGACAAGGCGGCCCCGGTCTACAGTCTGACCACGGCGCCGATGACATGGGGCAGGGACCAGCGTGGTGGGCGCTTCGTGTTCTCGGTGGATCCTGCAGCCAACGCCATCACGGGCCCGTAGCCGGCGGATGCCCGGCGCCGCGGCGCGTTACGGAAGCGTCTGCTGCAGGTACGACTCGATGACGTAGCTGAAAGGCTGTTGCTGGCGGTCGCGCAGCAGGGCACGCACTTCCAGGATCACGCCGTGATCGCCTTCGCCCCGCGGCGGCCAGAAAGTCTGGTCAGCCAGGGTCTGGCGCTGGAAGCCGAGCGGGCCGACCACGCGACCGAACGGTTCGTCGGTGCTGTCCAGCACCTGGTTCATGGCCGGGCTGAGATGCTCCGGCAGATACCAGTTGTCTGCTTCGGACAGCACGCGGCTGCCACAGACCAGCTGCACGCGGCGATAGCGCAGGTCGGTGCCTGGCTTCACGCCCAGCGCCTGCAGCACGTCGGCGGGGGCAGGCTTGTCCTGGCCGTGTATGCGTACGGCGCGCACCCGCGCCTGTTCGGCCAGGCCGTGCTCTGCGCACCAGTGTTCCAGCGTGGCGGTGGCGCTCTGCCCGGACAGCACGCGCTGGTGCAGGCGCTCGACCAGCGCAGCCGGGGCGATGCGCTGCTGGCCCGGCGGCGACTGCAGCGGCGCGGCGGCCGCAGCATCAGTGGCGGACAGGCTGGCGATCGGAGCGGCGGCAAGCAGGGACGCGGCCTGCCAGCGGCGGAGACGATCGTGGCGGTCGGACGGGCCCATGCGGCATCACAGCGGAAACAGGCGCCCATGTTACCCGTTCAGGGGTGTGCACGGCGTGGCTGCGACCGGTTGTCGCAGGGGGAATCATCGTTCTGGTGAATGCGTGCCATCCAGATATTTCGTTGGCCGATGGTTGTGTCGAGGCGCACGATGGCGCCAGTCTTGGCTTTCCGGAAATTCCCGATGACCCTGCAGTTCATCCACGGTGGTGTTGACCGCGACGGCGCGCCACTGCATTTCCATATCCGTGATGGCCGCATCAGCGGGCTCACTGGCGAGGCCGCGCCGGCCGAAGGGGCGGAATGCGTCGACCTGCAGGGCTTCGCGGTGCTGCCCGGGCTGGTCGACGGCCACATTCACCTCGACAAGAGCTTCGTCGGCGACCGTTGGCACCCGCATCAGCCGGTGAACAGCCTGCGTGAACGGTTGGCGGTGGAAAAGGCGGCAGTGGCGGCTGCGGCGCCGATGGTCGATCGCGCAGAGGCGCTGATCCGCCAATGCAGCGGCTTCGGCACAGTGGCAATGCGCTGCCATGTCGATATCGATGGCAGCACCGGCCTGCGCCACCTGGAGGCGGTACGCGAGGCCGCATTGCGCTGTGCCGACATCATGCGCATCCAGCTGGTGGCGTTCCCACAGGCCGGGGTGATGTCCTGCGCTGGTACCGCTGCGGTGCTTGAGCAGGCTCTTGCTGCGAGCGTGGAGGTGCTCGGCGGCATCGACCCGACCACGCTCGACGGTGATGCCGAAGGCCAGCTGGCGCTGCTGTTCGGCTTGGCCGAGCGTTACGGCGTTCAGCTGGACATCCATCTGCATGAGCCCGGCGAAACCGGCCTGGCGCAGCTGCTGCGCATCGCCGCGCGCACCCGGGCCGCTGGCCTGCAGGGTCGGGTGGCGGTCAGCCATGCCTATTCGCTGGGCGAGGCGCCGCTGGCGCGCGCGCTGCAGGTGGGCGAGGCGCTGGCCACGGCCGGCGTAGCGATCATGAGCAACGCGCCGGGCGATCATCCGTTCCCGCCGCTGCGCGCGTTGCATGACGCTGGTGTGCGCGTGTTCGCCGGGAACGACAACATCCGCGACTGCTGGTGGCCGTATGGCAACGGCGACCTGTTGCAACGCGCGATGCTGCTGGGCTACCGCTCCGGCTTCCATACCGATGCCGACCTGATGCTGGCGCTGGACATGGTGACCACCCATGCCGCGCAGGTGATCGGGCTGCCGCAGTACGGCCTTGTGGAAGGGCATCCGGCCACATTCGTGGCGGTGCGTGCCGACCACGGCCCGGCCGCTGTGGCCGCAGTGCCGGTGGAGCGACGCGTGGTAGTTGATGGCCGTTGGCTGTAGATCCAGGCCATGCGTGGATGAATGTGGCCGCGCGGTGGTTCCATCCACGCATGGCGTGGATCTACCCACGACGCCACGCCAGTTCCGGTTGCGCCGAGCCATGCTCGGCAGCTTTTCAGGCGTAATCGTCGGCGCGGGTGGCGACAAATTCCTCAAGCCACGCCAGCAGATGGGCGATGTCGATGAGCTCGCCCTGCTCGATGCGCTTGAGCAGCAGCGTGCTGGCGCCGATCTGCAGGCTGCTGTCGGCATAGCGCAGCACCGCGTCGATGCCCCAGGCATCGGTGACCTGCATCCAGGCCAGGCCCG
Source organism: Stenotrophomonas mexicanensis (assembly GCF_032911605.1). Taxonomy (NCBI): domain Bacteria; kingdom Pseudomonadati; phylum Pseudomonadota; class Gammaproteobacteria; order Lysobacterales; family Lysobacteraceae; genus Stenotrophomonas; species Stenotrophomonas mexicanensis. Next base: position 65,353 of record NZ_JAWJTG010000008.1, on the reverse strand, counting down.
GCACGCGCTGGGCCAGGGTGTCACCGAACGCCACGCCCAGCGCTTCCCAGCCATCGCCGTCATCACGGTCGATCAGCTCGGCATCGACCACGCGCTGCAGCGTGGTGGCCGCCAGCGGCCATTGCACCGGCAACGTCGGAAAGCCGGCGGCCACGCGCGCGGCGATCAGCGAACGCTGGTGCTGCAGATGCGTCTGCAGCGCAGCGGGCAGGGGATCGAAGCGGGTGGGGATTTCGTCGGACATGGCGAGGCGCCGTGGGGCACGGAAACAACGGGGACTGTAGCCGGCGATGTAGTGCCCTGGTGCGGCAGGTCTGATCAGATATCGATGATCAATGCGCTAGATCCATGCCCGCGCCTGGACAATGTGGCTGTCGAGGTTGCCGGCCAGCGGCCGGCACTACCTCATGTGCGGTGCTCAGTCCGGTTCGCGTTGCACCTGCCGCCACAGTTCGCTGGCCAGCGCTCGCACGGCATCATCGGCATCGGAGCGATGCAGCAGGCCGATCTCGTAATTGTCGATCACCGGCAGCTCGCGTTCGCCATCGATGATGCGGTGATCGCGGGTGACCGCGCGGCGTGGCAGCAGGCTGATGCCGATGCCATCGGCCACCGCGCCCTGGATGCCACCCAGCGAAGAACTGGTGAAGGCGATGCGCCAGCGCAGGCCCAGCGCCTCCACGGCGTGGATCATCTCGTCGCGGTACAGCCCGCGCGGCGGGAAGGTCACCAGCGGCAGGGGGTCCTGCAGCAGGCAGCTGCTGCGCAGGCTGTCGACCCAATGCATCGGCTCGCGTCGGCAGTGCACCGCCTGGCGGGTGTTGCGGCGTTGCTTGACCAGCACCAGGTCCAGCTCGCCGTGGTCGAAGCCGTGGGCCAGGTCGCGGCTGAGGCCGCTGCTGATCTCCAGTTTCACCTGTGGATGGCGGCGGCTGAAAGCGGCCAGCATGCGTGTGGTCTGTGCGTTGACGAAGTCCTCGGGGACACCGATGCGCACCGCGGTTTCCACGGTGGCGCCGGCCAACGCCTGTGCCATTTCCTCGTTCAGGTCGAGCATGCGCCGCGCGTAGCCAAGCAGGGTGTGACCGGCGTCGGTGGGGTGTACGTCGCGGTGGCCGCGCTCGAGCAGGCGATGCCCGGCCAGTTCCTCCAGCCGGCGCACCTTCTGGCTGACCGTGGACTGCGTCGAATGCAGGCGTGTGGCCGCCGTGGTAAAGCTGCCGCAGTCGGCCACCATCACCAGCGCTCGCAGCAGGTCCAGTTCGAACAGCGTTCTATTCGATTTGGCACTGTCTTGCATTTGAACATTTCACTTCTGGATGCGCGTGACGACTTCTACCATGCAGGTGAGGGGGCAGCAAGCACCGCGCCCCGGTTGTACCGGCATCGCCCGCAGTGCTCGCCGCACAGGAGAACCGAAGATGCGAATCCATCGTTGCCGTCGCTGGCCCGCCCCGATGGGTCGCCTGTTGCTGCTGTGCCTGCTGGCGATGGTCATTCCAGCCTGCTCGGCCACCGCGGGTTCGGCCGATGCCCGCCTGCGCGATGCCGCCACCCGCGGCGATGCCGAGGCAGTGCGTGGGGCGCTGGAAGACGGCGCCGATCTGGAGGCGCGTGATGGCCAGGGCCGCACCGCGCTGCTGCTGGCCACGCATGGCAACAATGTAGACGCCGCGCGTGAACTGATCGAAGCCGGCGCCGACGTCAACGCCAAGGATGCGTTGCAGGACAGCGCCTACCTGTACGCCGGCGCGCGTGGTCTGGACGAGATCCTGGTGATGACGCTAGCGCATGGCGCTGACCTGCGCAGCACCAACCGCTACGGCGGCACCGCCTTGATTCCCGCCGCCGAGCGCGGCCACGTCGCCACCGTGCGCACGCTGCTGCGTGCCGGCGTCGCTGTGGACCATGTCAACCGCCTGCACTGGACCGCGCTGCTGGAGGCCATCCTGCTCGGCGACGGCGGCGCGCGCCACGTGCAGATCGTGCGGCTGCTGCTGGATGCCGGCGCCGACCCCGAGCTGGCCGACGGCGACGGCGTGACGCCGCTGGCGCACGCGCGCAAGCGCGGCTACACCGAAATCGAGACCCTGCTGCGCCAGCATGGCGCGGCACGCTGAAGACCGTCCCCTTCCACCCGCACGCTGGGCGTGCCCATCAGGATGCTGTCCATGTTCCGTTCCCGTCCGTTGTCCCTTGCCATCCTCCTTGCAGTGGCCCCGCTGTCGGCGTCTGCTGCCGAGCGCGCCGACCTGCTGATCCGCAATGCCACCGTGGTCGATGTCGAGCACGCCAGCACCCTGGCCGGACAGAGCGTGGTGATCCGTGGCGAGGATATCGTGGCCGTCGGCCCGGACGCGCGGCTGCGCAGCCAATGGAGTACGGCCCGCCAGATCGATGCCAAGGGCAAGTACCTGATTCCGGGCCTGTGGGACATGCACGTGCACTTCGGTGGTGGCCCGGCGCTGATCGAAGAGAACAAGGCGCTGCTGCCGCTATATATCGCGCACGGCATCACCACCGTGCGCGACTGTTCCGGTGACCTGCCCGAGCAGGTGCTGCAGTGGCGCGGCGAGATCGCCAAGGGCACGCTGTTTGGTCCGCGCCTGCTCAGTTCCGGCGCGAAGATCGAAGGCATCAAGCCGGTCTGGAAGGGCACGATCGAAGTGGGCAGCGAGGCGGATGCCGACAAGGCAATCGCCCGCCTGCAGCACGACAAGGTTGATTTCGTGAAGATCACCGACAGCACGCTGAAGCCGGAACTGTTCCTGTACTCGGCCAGTGCTGCGCGCAAGGCCGGGTTCAAGGCCTCGGGTCACATTCCGATGGCGCTGACTGTGGAACAGGCGGTCGATGCAGGCCTGGCCTCGATCGAGCATCTGGACTACGCATTCAAGGCAGGCAGCAAGGATGAAGCGCAGATCGCCGCCGACTTCGGTGCCGGCCGCATCGACCGCGCCGAAGCCAACCGCCGCCTCGACGCCAGCTTCGATCGTGACACGGCGATGCACGCCTACCGCGATTTCGCCAAGCGCGGCGTGTTCGTGACCCCGACCCTCAACGGTGGCCGCATCCTCGATTTCCTTGACCAGGATGACCACGCCAACGATCCGTACCTGGCCTACATCGGCCCGGGCCTGCGCGCGACCTACCAGTGGCGCGTGGACCGCGCGGCGAAGGCCACGCCGGCACAGATCGAAGCGCGCCACGCGCAGTACCACCAGGTGGCCGCGGTGCTGCCGATGCTGCAGGAGGCCGGTGTGACGATCATTGCGGGCACCGATGCGGGCTTCCTCAACTCGTTCAACTTCCCGGGCATCGCCCTGCACCAGGAATTGCAGCTGTTCGTGAAGGAAGGCCTGAGCGCACCGCAGGCGCTGTCGGCCGCAACCCGTTCCGGCCCGGCCTGGTTCGGCCAGATGGACCGCTACGGTGGTGTTGCGCAGGGCAAGGCTGCCGATCTGGTGCTGCTGACCGCCAATCCGCTGCAGAACATTGCGGCGACCGAGAAAATCGACAGCGTGATCCTGCGTGGCAACGTGTATGACCGCGCCGCACTGGACAGGATGCTGGCCGACACCAAGGCCAAGGTCGCAGCGTGGAATGCCGAGGCGGCGAAGGCGCAATGATCGGCGGGGTCGGATCCCTTCCGACCGGGAAGGGCTCTGACCCCAGCGTCGAACGGAATCCAGGCACGATGCGGATCCGTGGCAGTGGACAGCCCCTTGCTTCCGGCACGGGAATGATTCGGTGCGGGCATCTAGCATGGTGCCCGTTTCCCGTTCGAATCCGTGCATGCCTGTTTCGCCTGCCTTGCTGCTGCCAGCCCATGAGGCGCCGCTTCCGCTGCCACGCCCACACTGGGTGATGCTGGCCCTGTGGGGGGTGTTGATCGCCACCGCCGTGCCGGCGGTGCACCTGAGCCAACAGCCTGGCGGTCTGATTCCGGCAGCGTTGTTCATCCTTGGCGCCGAGCTGCCCTGGATGCTGGCGACGCCATTGTTGTGGGATGCGTGCCGGCGCTGGCCACTGTCTGGACGCCGGCATCTGGCCGGATGGTTGGCGCTGTGCCTGCTGCTGACTCCGCTGTTGACGGCATTGGGATGGACCCTGGGCCATGTGCTGCTGCAGCTGTGGCAGGGGCAACCCTGGCCAGCACCGCAGCAGGTGTTGCGCGCGATTGGTATTACCGCGCTGTTTGCGTTGCCGACCTTCATTGCGGTGGCGGGCGTGGGCCATGGCCTGGCCGGACTGCAGCGGTTGAGGGCGCAGTCAGAGGTGCTGCAGCAGGCTCGTGAAACAGCCCTGCGCCAGCATCTCCAGCACCACTTCCTGTTCAATGCGCTCAACGCCATCGGTGGCTTGGCGCTGCAACGTCCACGCGCGGCGGATGCCGCACTGGCACAGCTGTCGTCGCTGCTGCGCGATACCCTGCAATGCCCGCCGCAGCGCTGCTTCGCCGATGAACTGGGCGCAGCACAGGACTATGTCGCGCTGCAGTCGCTGCTGCACGATCAGGAAGTGCATCTGCATCTGCAGGCCAGCGCTGACGCATTGGCCTGGACAGTTCCTGGCCTGTTGCTGCAGCCATTGATCGAGAATGCGGTATTGCACAGTGGCTGGCAGCCGGGGGACGGGCCGTTGCGGATCGAGCTATGGGCCGGTGTGGAAGACGGCCTGCTTGATGTGGTGCTGTTCAACCCCTGCCTGCGTCCCGGCACGAACGATGGACTGGGCACTGGCCAGGCTGCACTGCAGCGGCGCGTGGCGATGATGGGAGGCCGGTTGCAGACCGCCAGCGAGGGCGGCGGCTATCGTGCTCGCGTGACCTTGCCGGAGTGCATCGCGTGACGCGTCCGCTGAGCGTGCTGCTGGTGGATGACGTGGCGCTGGCACGTGACCGCCTGCGCCAGTTGCTGGCGGGCACTCCGCAGGTCAGGGTCGATGCCGAAGCCGCCACCCTCGCGCAGGCACGCGAGCAGCTTCAGGGGCGCCGTTTCGATCTGCTGCTGCTGGATCTGGTCCTGCCCGACGGTCGTGGCTGGGAGTTGCCCCAGCAGCAGCCGGCGCTGGCCGCGCACACCATCTTCGTGACCGCGCTGCCGCAGCATGCGCTGCGCGCGTTCGAACTGGGCGTCGCAGACTATCTGCTCAAGCCGGTGGCAGCGCAGCGGTTGCGTGAAGCGATCGAGCGCGTGCGCCGCCTGGCAGGCCTGGCACCGCGTACGGAGGACTGTGAGCAGACCCTGGCGGTGCCTGGTAGTGGTGGTGTCCAGTATGTACCGCTGGCGGAGATCGACTACATCGACATGGCCGGTCATTACGCATGCGTGCACGTGGGGCAGCGACTGCACCTGCTGCGTGAGCCGCTGGCGCAGCTGGCCGAACGGCTGGCGGATGGAGGACTGTTGCGCGTGCACCGCTCGGCGCTGGTCAACCCGCTGCGGGTGCGATCACTGATCGAGCGCCATAACGGTGATGCGCTGCTTGAACTGGCCGATGGCGTGCAGCTGCCGGTGAGCCGCAGCTACCGGCCGGTGCTGGAGGCGGCCTTGGCGGCACGCGCCTGACACACGGCTGGTGCCTGCAGCGGCACGGTTGGTGCCATCGTCGCCGAAGTACGCAATCCGGTCGTTGCGGCCAGTGCACCCTGCGCCTTTCCAGATCAGGGTGGAGCATGCGGATGCGATGGTGCTTGGGTGTGTTGCTGGGCGTGCTGGCGCTGCCTGCGTTGGCCGATGTGCGGGTCATTGTCGATGACCATCAGGGGCGCGCTGATCGTATTCCAGCCATTAGGGTTGAGGGACTGGCGGCGGCCGAGGTGGTGCAACTACGGTTGTCGATGCGGGACAGCCGGGGCCAGCGCTGGCAGTCACAGGCTGCACTGCGCGCGGACCCGCAGGGGACGGTCGACACCGCACGCAGCGGCTCGGAACAGGGCAGCTATCGAGGCGTCGATGCGAGCGCGCTGATCTGGTCGATGCAGCCGCAGGAAGGAAGGGCCAACGCACTTCCCCTGCAGTGGCAGCGCTGCGATGACGGCTTGGGATTCCAGTCGCAGGCCTTCGAACTGGAGGTGGAGCGTGCAGGATCGGTGGTCGCACGGCGGACCCTGCAGCGCCATCTGATGCTGCCGGGCGTGGAGGTGCAACGGGTCGAAATCGGTGGCCGCGAAGCACATCTGTACCTGCCATCGGGCCAGCAGGCTGATGCACGGGCGCCAGCATTGGTGGCGCTGGGCGGTGCCGAAGGCGGATTCGACGGTGGCGACCTCTATGCCGCCTGGCTGGCCAGCAACGGCTATGTCGCGGTGTCGGTGGCGTGGTATCGCGGGCCGGGCGTGCCCAAGGATCTGATCGAGGTTCCGTTGGAAACCGTACGCGATGCAGTGCACTGGCTGCAGCGCCATCCCCGGGTGGATCCACAGCGGGTAGGGCTGATGGGAGGCTCCTGGGGCGGCATCGTGACCATGGCCACGGCGGTGCATCTGCCTGAGCTCCGCGTCGCTGTGTCCTGGGTAGGCAGTCCAGCCCCGTTTCGTGGCATCGCCCGTGACGTGGCCCCGGCCGATTTCCGAGCGGTGGACCGTTCCCCCTTGAGCTGGCAGGGCGAACCCCTGCCGTGGCTGCCGTATCGCGAGGAGGTTGACTGGGGCAGACCGGGGCCGCAGTGGGAACCGGCATTGCGTATCGCGATGCTGCCCATCGAGGACATTGCTGCACGCACGTTGTGGATCGGAGGTGGTGACGATCGGCTGGGTGACTCAGGCACGATGCTGGCTGTTGCGCAGCGTCGGCTTGCAGCCGCAGGGCGTGGTGACCGTGACCGTTTCCTGTACTACTCAGATGCGGGGCATCTGATCACCCCGTTTCTGCAGCCGACCACCCATCGCCATGATGTAGGCCCGTACATTGAAGTGGGGGGCACGGCCGAAGGTCATGCCCGCGCGGACCGAGAGGTAGGGCCAGCGGTGCTGGAGTTCCTTGCCGAGGCGCTGTAGCCGAAAGTGCTGACCCCTGTTCTTCCTTCCAGATGTTCGATTCCGATCCGATTGAGCTTCATCCACGCATGGCCTGGATCTACCGTGTCGACCAAGGTCGACACCTACCAACACCGCCCCGCCATCCCACGGAAAGCCCGCTGTTGCTGTAGAGGTTGCCGGCCAGCGGCCGGCACTACCGCAGGTGCAGGGCTGCAAGCCCTGCCGAACAACTCCCTAATCGTGACCGCTGTCGTCCAGGCTGATGATCCCGCGCCGCAGCGCCTGGGTCACCGCATGCGTGCGATCACCCACGCCCAGCTTGTCCATCAGGCTCTTCATGTGCGCCTTCACTGTCTGCTCGGAAATCTGCATGCGCTCGCCGATGCGCTTGTTCGACAGGCCGCCGGCCACATGCCTCAGTACCTCGGTTTCGCGCGGCGACAACCGGTCTTCCACCACATGCGCGGCGATGCTGGCCGCCACCGCCGGGGGAATCGGTGCGCGGCGGCCGCCAGCGACCATGCGGATCGTATCGACCAGCTCATGGCGCAGCATGTCCTTCAGCAGATAGGCGCTGGCGCCGGCCTGCAGCGCGCGGACCGCGCGTACGTCACCGCGGTAGGTGGTCAGCACGATGATGCGCGCGCGCGGATCCATCGCGCGGATCCGCACGATCGCTTCCACACCATCCAGCCGTGGCATCTGCAGGTCCATCAGCACCACGTCGGGCTGCAGCCGCTGGTAGCAGGCGATGGCTTCCTCGCCATCGGCGGCTTCGCCGAGCAGGCGCAGATCGGGTTGTGCGCCCAGCAGCGCCGCCAGGCCGTCACGCAGCAGCGGGTGGTCGTCGACCACCAGCACGCCGATCAGGGCAGGGGACTCAGTCATGGTTTGCTTTACTCCAGGGCCAGCGCCAGCGCGATGGGCGGCGGTGATACAGGCGCCGGGCGGGAACCGCCAGCGCGACTTCGGTTCCCAGTCCGGCGCGGGTCCACAGCTGTAGTTCCGCACCGAGGCGCTGCGCGCGCTCACGCATGCCCTGCAGGCCCCAATGACCATGGCCGGCATTGTCGTCGGCGATGCCGACGCCATCGTCGCGCACGTGCAGCAGGAAGCACCGCGTGCCGTAGGACAGCTCCACTTCGATGGCGCTGGCGTTGGCGTGACGCAACGCATTGCGGATCGCCTCTCGCCCGATCAGAAACACTTCTTCGGCCGCGTCGGCCTGCAGCGGTGGCGTTGCACCTTCCACGGTCAGGCGCAGTGGGTTGGTGCCATGCCCGGCGTACTCGGCGTGCACATCGGCCAGTGCCGAAGCGAGGTCGCGGCCAGCGAACGGTCCCTCACGCAGGGCATTGACCCGCTCGCGGCCCTCGGCCAGGTTGCGCTCGGCCAGTTGCATCGCCGATTCCAGCTGGCCGCGTACCTGCTCCGGGGTCTGCGGCGACTGGCTGATCGCGTGCAGGCGCAGGATCAGGCCCTGGCTGCCCTGCAGCAGGGTGTCGTGCAGGTCGCGTGCGATGCGTTCGCGTTCGCCATTGCGTTCCTGCAGGCGCGCGCGGAACAGCGCGGCCAGCTGCCCGCTGCGGATGCGCACCGCCATCACCAGCAGCGCGAGGATCGCGGCCGCACACAGCAGCTTGAACCACACGGTCTGCATGAAGGTGGGGGCGATGCGGAAGCTGCGACTGGCCGGTGCAGTGCTCCAGATGCCGTCTTCGTTGGCGGCTTCCACCTCGAACCGGTAATTGCCCGGGGCGAGGTTGGTGTAGTACGCCCGCGTGCTGCTGCCGGCATCCTGCCACCCATCGTCGACGCCGGACAGGCGATAGCGGTAGCGGTTGCGCTCCGGACGTGCCAGCGACAGCGCGACGTAGTCGATCTGCAGCTGGCTGGTGCCGGCCGGCAGGCGCAGGCCGTCACGCAGGGGCTCGTGTGCGCTGCCGTACAGCACTTCGCCGATGCGCACGCTGGGCGCCATGGTGTTGATGTGCGAGCGCGTGGTATCCAGCCAGGCCAGGCCCTGGTTGGTGGCCAGCCACAGCAGCCCGTCATCGGCCAGCGTGGCGGTGGCGATCGGTCCGCTCTGCAGGGCGATGCCCGGCATGCCATCCACCGCATCGAACAGGCGTGGCGTCACCGGCTGCCCGGTGCGCAGCGCCCGTCGCAGCTGATCGCTCCCCAGCCGGACCAGGCCACGGCTGCCATTGAACCAGAGGTGTCCGTTCGGATCGGCCACCATGCCGGTGATGCCTTCCAGTACACCGGCCATGTCGGTTCGCACCGGAACGAAACGACCGTTGCCAACGCGCGCAGCCAGACCGGCTTCGCCGGCGACCAGCAGCAGGTCCTGGTGATGCAGCATTGCGGTGATCGGCCCGACCGACAGGCCCTGGCTGGCATCGAAGCTCTCGATGTGGCCCGCGCTCATCCGGCGCAGGCGGCCGTCGGCATAGCCGAGCAGCAGCTGGGCATGGGCATCCAGCGCCAGCGATGAGCAGGCCTGCTCGGGCAGGCGGACCTCGCGCTGCCATTGGCCATGCAGGTAGTGCAGGACGCCGCGTTCACCCGTGCATACCCAGGCCTGCGCGTCGTCGGGGAACAGCAGGGCGTGCAGCGGTTGCCCGGTGAACGGAGCCGGCAGCGGGATCAACGAGGTGTGGCCGGCGACCGTGCGCGCAAGATTGACCCAGTCGAACTGCCAGATCGGCGTGGGTGCCTGGCGCGCGGCGGCCTGCAGCTGCGGGGCACTGCCATCCAGCAGAGTGCGCCGCAGATCGTAGGGTTTGAGGTCTTCGCCATAGCCATACACGCGGCCATCGCTGGCCCGCACCAGCGAGCGGTAGGGATCACTCGGGCCCACTGCCAGGGTGTGCACGCTGCATGCGCGGAAGCGGTTGAGGCCGAGATTGGTGCCAACCCAGAGATTGCCTTCGCGGTCGGCGATGATCGGCACGGCCGAGGTGGCGGTCAGCCCGTGCGGCGAATCGAAACGCTCCATGCGCACGGCGCGGCTGCCGTCGAAGGTGATGCGGGCGACGCCGCCGTGCGGGCTCATCGTGGCCCACAGCGCGCCATCGGCAGTGAACTGCAGGCGTGCAGCAACCAGTTCCGGAAGACGCCGCGCTTCACGTTCGCTGGCCGCCAACAGGCCCTGCGCGTTGGCCAGGGGTGAGGTGCCGCGCACCCGGTCGGCCAACCACACTTCACCCTGCGGGCTTTCGGCCAGCGTTGCCATCTGCGAGACCGCGATGCCGGTGTCCTCGAACGTGGTCTGGCCGGCCGCACGCATCCAGATCTTCAGGTCGGCCAGCACCCAGAACCTGCCCCGGCTGTCGTGCAGCACCCACTGCACACGGCGCTCGGGCAGGCCGGCTGCGGCCGGCAGTGGCTGCCAGCGCTGTCCATCAAAGCGGCGCAGCCCGCCATTGATCGCCGCCCACAGCTGGCGCTGGCGATCCTGGCTGAAGCGTGGGACCACGCCGACCGGTACCCCCTGCTCGCGGCCGTAGTTGTGCAGCCTCCCCTGCGCGAACCGGCTGATGCCGGCCTGGAAGTAGCCGATCCACAGGGCACCGTCGGCGGCATGCGCCAGCGTGACCATGTTGGTGGACGGGAACTGGCTGCCGACGGGCGCTGCCTGCCGTTCGAAGCGACGGCCATCAAAGCGGTACAGGCCCGAGCCGGTGGCCAGCCACAGCAGGCCGTCGCGGTCCTGGGTGATGTCCCAGATATCGCCGGGTGCACCCTGGCCGACCCGCCACGCGGTGTGCTCGTAACCGGGCAGCCCGCCGCTCACCGGCGGGCGCTGCACGGCAAAAGCGGGCAGGGCGGTCCACAGCAGCAGGCACGTCAGCAGCGTCGGCAGGCGACGCAGGAACGGGAAGGGGCGGCCACGCATGGCGCGCATTCTGGCAGGTGCGGGGCAGTCCGGGGTGACCCGAACGGGGTAGGCGGTCGCCGCCGCGGTCGGCTATCACGCCGGAATGCCCTGTGGAGCCCGGCCATGCAGCGCCTGTTCGTGATGTTCCCCGACCGCGGGCCGGGCATCGGCCTGCTGTGGCTGCGGCTGTGCCTGTCCGCGGCACTGTGCACGCCCGGCACGCATGCGGGCGGGTGGTCGGCGCTGTGCCTGCTGGCAGTGCCGATGCTCACGCTGGGTGTGTTGACGCCACTGGCCGTGCTGATGGCGGCCGTGGGCCTGTTCGCGCAGCAGGCGCCGTGGTCACAGGTGGTGCTGCCCTTGGCGCTGTTGATGTTGGGCCCTGGCGCCTATTCACTGGATGCGCGGTTGTTCGGTCGTCGCCTGCTCGGGCGTCGGCCTCCCCCATTCGGGTAGGTGCTGGCCTCGACCGACGGGGGTAGGGCATCGTGCGGCGGCCACGCACCATGGGGCACCCCCTCGCGGCGTCCCGCATGGCCACCGTCTTTTCGCCCGATCCGCCCGCCGTGGCGCTGGCACCGCAGCAGGCCGCCGCATTGCAGCGCGCCCTGCGCTATGTCGATGAGCACCTGTCGCAGCCGCTGCGGGTGACCGAGCTGGCCGCAGCCGCCTGCGTCAGCCGCTTCCATCTGGTGCGCCTGTTCCGGACCGGTACCGGCGCCAGCCCGCTGCGCTACGTGCGCCGTCGCCGCATCGAACGTGCGCGCCAGTTGTTGCCGGTCGCGCAGCTGCCGATGTCCTGCCTGGCGCAGCAGCTGGGCTTCTTCGACCAGAGCCATTTCGTCCGCAGCTTCCGCGCCGAGACCGGCTGCAGCCCCGGCCAGTACCTGGCCGGCGATGCGGCCCTGTTGCTTCCCCCTGATCGTGTTTCCAACGGAGTCCAACCATGAGCCTTGCCACCGCCACGCCCGCCCCGGCCCTGTTGTCGCCCACCGACCATGCCCTGGTGCTGATCGACTTCCAGTCGCAGATGGCATTCGCCACCCACACCATCGATATCTCCGCGCTGCGCAACAACGTGTCGTTGATCAGCAAGGCCGCCAAGGGCTTCAACGTGCCGGTGCTGCTGACCACCGTCGCCGAAGCGTCGTTCTCCGGCCCGATGTTCCCGGAACTGCCGGAGATCTTCCCGGGCCAGACGGTGTTCGACCGCACCTCGATGAACACCTGGGAAGACCAGCCGGTGATCGACGAGATCAACCGCATCGGCAAGCGTCGCCTGGTCGTTGCCGGCCTGTGGACCAGCGTCTGCATCGTGGGACCGGCGCTGTCGGCGCTGGCGCAGGGTTTCGAGGTCTACGTGATCACCGATGCCTGCGGCGATGTCAGCGAAGAAGCCCACGAGCGTGCGATCACCCGCATGGTGCAGGCCGGTGCGGTGCCGATGACCAGCGTGCAGTACCTGCTGGAGCTGCAGCGTGACTGGGCGCGTGGCGAGACCTACGAGCTGACCACCGGCATCGCCCGCGACCACGCCGGTGGCTATGGCATCGGCATCCAGTACGCCAAGCGCATGTTCGGCGCGCAGGAAGGCAGGCACTGAGCATGCTGGCTGGCCATGGCCTCGACCTGGCCCTGCTGATGCTGCGCGTGGCAGCCGGGGGATTCCTGCTGCCACACGCGCTCGGCAAGCTGTTCGGTTGGTTCGGCGGTCCTGGGCTGGCCGGCTTCGCCACCGAACTGCGCGGCTTCGGCCTGCCAGCGGTGGCACCGCTGCCGCTGCTGCTGGCCCTGCTGCAGGTGCTGTCAGGGCTGGCCGTGCTGCTGGGCTGGCAGACCCGCGTCGCCGCGCTTGCAGCGGCGGCCTTCATCGGCTTCACCGTACTGTTGGCCCTGCCCAAGGGCTGGTTCTGGATGCGCGGCGGCAGTGAGTACCCGTTGATGTGGACCACGGTACTGCTGGCCCTCGCGCTGACCGGGCCCGGCGCCTGGGCACTGGACGGCCAACGCCTTCCGGGAGATCTCGCATGAGTCACGATCCACTCGATCACGGCCGCCGCAACGTGGTGCTGGCCGGCAGCGCCGCGGTGGCGCTGGGTCTGGCCGGCCGTGCCGGTGCCGCACTCGATTCCACTTCCAAGGAGCGTCGCATGAGCACGCTGGTCATCCGCAATGCCCGCATCACCACCCTTGACCCACAGCAGCCGCATGCACAGGCACTGGCCGTGCAGGAAGGGCGGATTGTCGCCGTCGGCAGCGACGAGGAGATTATGCGTGGCTGGGGCAATGAAGCGACCCTGATCGACGCCCAGGGCCGGCGCCTGCTGCCCGGCCTCAACGACAGCCATACCCACCTGATACGTGGTGGCCTGAACTACAACCTGGAACTGCGCTGGGACGGCCTCCGTTCGCTGGGCGATGCCTTGGACATGCTGAAGGCGCAGGTCGACCGCACGCCTGCACCGCAGTGGGTGCGCGTGGTCGGTGGTTTCACCGCCACCCAGTTCAACGAGAAGCGCCTGCCCACGCTGCAGGAGCTCAACGACATCGCGCCGGACACGCCGGTGTTCCTGCTGCACCTGTACGACCGTGCGCTGCTCAACCGCGCCGCACTGCGTGCCTGTGGCTATACCAAGGACACCCCGGATCCGCCGGGCGGCCAGATCGTGCGTGATTCGCTGGGCAACCCGACCGGGCTGCTGCTGGCCAAGCCCAACGCGCTGATCCTGTACGCGACCCTGGCCAAAGGGCCGCGCCTGCCGATCGAGTACCAGGCCAATTCGACGCGTCACTTCATGCGTGAACTGAACCGGCTCGGCATCACCTCGGTGATCGACGCCGGCGGTGGTTTCCAGAACTACCCCGAGGACTACCAGGTCATCGAGCAGCTGCACCGCGATGACCAGCTGACCGTGCGCATCGCCTACAACCTGTTCACCCAGAACAAGGGCAAGGAAGTGGATGACTTCCGCGGATGGAGCGAGATGCTGCAGCCGCGGCAGGGTGATGACCTGCTGCGCCACAACGGTGCCGGCGAGATGCTGGTGTTCTCGGCGGCCGACTTCGAGTTGTTCAACGAGCCGCGCCCGGAACTGCCGCCGGAGCTGGAACCGGAACTGCACGATGTGGTGAAGCTGCTGGTCGAGAAGCGTTGGCCGTTCCGCATCCATGCGACGTACGACGAGAGCATCACCCGCATCCTCGATGTGTACGAACAGGTCAACCGCGAGGTGCCGTTCGATGGCCTGCACTGGTTCATCGATCACGCCGAAACCATCACCCCGCGCAACATCGAGCGCATCCGTGCGCTGGGTGGCGGCATCGCCGTGCAGCATCGCATGGCCTATCAGGGCGAAGCCTTCGTCGAGCGCTACGGCGTGCAGGCCGCGCGGCATACGCCGCCGGTCAAGCGCATGCTGGCCGAAGGCGTGCCGGTCGGTGCTGGAACCGATGCCACCCGTGTGGCCAGCTACAACCCGTGGGTGGCGTTGTCCTGGCTGGTGACCGGGCGCACCGTCGGCGGGCTGGCCCTGTATGGCGATGAGAACCTGCTCGAACGCGAGCAGGCGCTGCGCCTGTGGACCCAGGGCAGTGCCTGGTTCTCCGGCGACGAAGCAGTGAAGGGTACGTTGAAGGTCGGCCAGTTGGCCGATTTCATCCTGCTCTCGGCCGATTTCTTCCGCGTGGATGATGCGCAGATCGCCGACATAACCAGCGTGTTGACCGTGGTCGGTGGCCGCATCGTGCATGCCGACGGCGACTACGCCGGGCTTGCGCCGCAGCTGCCGCCGGCGATGCCCAACTGGTCGCCGGTCAACCGGTTCGGTGGCTACCACGTCGGCGGTACCGCCACCGGGTTGGCCGCCGCCCATCGTCACCATCACGGCGTAGCCTGCAGCACTCACGGTGCTCATGGTCATGCGGCCCGGCACGCGGCGCCCACCGATGACCTGACCGCGTTCTGGGGCGCGATGGGATGCTCGTGCTTCGCGTTCTGAGCCTGGCATTGCTGGCCGCACCGTCGCTGGTGCAGGCCTGCGACGGCGGTCATTGCAGCGCGGCTGGGGACGGCCAGCTGCAATGGGACGCATCGCTGCGGGCGCGTGGCCTGTACTACGACCAGACCCGGTTCGGCATTGGCGGCAGCGAGGATGCCTATGGCCTGCTGCGTGCCTTGGCATCGGCTACCTATGTGGAAGACACCTGGCAGGCGAAGCTGCAGCTGGGTGTGCATGGTGAGAGTGGCAAGGCCGGCGGCCCGGGTCGCACCGACCGCAGCGCGCTGGATGTGCAGCAGGCGTACTGGCGCTGGCAGCGCGATGGCTTCCATCTGCAACTCGGCCGGCAGGAAGCAGGCTATGGCAGTTCACGGCTGCTGTCGGTGCGCGACGGGCCGAACATCCGCTTGGCGTTCGACGGTGCGCGTGTGGGTTGGAAAGGCCGCCTGGGTACGCTTGATCTGATGGCATTGCGGCCAGTGGAAAACCGACCGGGTGCCTTTGATGATCGCGTCGAGCACGGTGCCCACCTGTGGGGTGCCTATGCCACCACGGTGCGGGGACAGGGCGCGGGACAGTGGGATCTGTATCTGCT
Organism: Stenotrophomonas mexicanensis; assembly: GCF_032911605.1. Lineage (NCBI taxonomy): Bacteria > Pseudomonadati > Pseudomonadota > Gammaproteobacteria > Lysobacterales > Lysobacteraceae > Stenotrophomonas > Stenotrophomonas mexicanensis. The sequence goes on along the minus strand of NZ_JAWJTG010000008.1, from coordinate 49,895 downwards.
GGACTACCGCCGCGAGGGCGCGCGCTTCGCCGCAGGCAGCGGTGCCGAACGTCGGCAGACCGTGGGCGCGCGCTGGTTCGGCCAGGCCGGGGCGCTGGACTGGAACAGCGAGCTGGTGGCGCAGGCCGGTGAGCTTAGGACCACCGCCGGCACCCTCGATATCCGCGCCTGGACGCTGGCGACCGATACGGGGTGGCGCTGGACGAACCTGCCGCTGCGGCCGCGGCTGGGGCTGAAGGCCGACATCGCCAGTGGCGATGGCAACCTGCATGACGGCCGCCTGGGAACCTTCAACGCGTTGTTCCCGAAGTCGGCCTATTTCAGCGAGGCCAGCCTGCTGGCCCCGGCCAACCTGATGGACCTCCAGCCGACCTTGACCCTGCGCCTGCACGACGCGGTGACGACGGAACTGGGCGTACAGATGGCCTGGAAGCATCGTCGTGCCGATGCGATCTACACCACGCCGGCACCGCTGGTGGCGTTGCCAGGCAGCGCCGGTGGCGCGCGCCGCATTGGCAATCAATACAAATCCGAAACACGCTGGCAGGCCAGCGAACACTGGCAATGGCAGCTGCAGCTGGCCTGGGTCGATGCCGGTCCTGCACTGAAGCAGGCCGGAGGCCAGGACACGCTGTTCGCCTCGATCGTTGGAGCATGGCAATGGTGAACGCAACCGCGTCGCAACCCCCCGCACAGGCCGCAGGTGCCTGGTCCCCCCTGAAAATCCGGATGTTCCGCTCGATCTGGCTGGCGATCCTGGCCAGCAACATCGGCACCTGGGTCAACGATGTGGCCGCTGCCTGGGTGATGGCCGAGCGTACCGGCTCACCACTGATGGTGGCGCTGGTGCAGTCGGCCACCACGGTGCCGATCGTGCTGCTGGCGCTGGCCGCCGGCACTCTGGCCGACATCGTCGACCGCCGCAGGTACCTGCTGGCCACCCAGGGCTGGATGCTGCTGGTCGCCGCGGTGATGGCGGCGCTGACCGCGATGGACATGCTGACGCCGCAGCTGCTGGTGCTGCTGACCTTCTGCATGGGCTGCGGTGCGGCGATGGCGATGCCGGCACAGGCCGCGATCGTATCCGAACTGGTGCCGCAGCCGATGCTGGCCTCGGCGGTGGCGCTGAACTCGATCGGCATCAACATCGCACGCTCGATCGGCCCGGCCATCGGTGGCGTAATCGTGGCCCAGCTCGGTGCGGTCTGGGCGTTCGGTTTCAACGCCATCACCTTCGCCGCGATGCTGTTCGTGGTGTGGGGCTGGAAGCGCGACCCGAAACAGTCCAGCCTGCCGCCGGAAGGCTTCGGTGCCGGCCTGAAGGCGGGCCTGCGCTATGCCAGCCGCGCCGGGCGCCTGCAGGCGGTGTTGATCAAGTCGGTCGGCTTCTTCTTCTTTGCTGCAGCAATGAATGCACTGCTGCCGGTGGTGGTACGCGGCCAGATGCAGGGTGGGGCGGGGCAGTACGGCATGCTGCTCGGCTGCATCGGGATCGGTGCCGTGGGTGGTGCGTTGTTGCTGCCGAAGCTGCGCGCGCAGATGGATCGCGACCTGCTGGTGCTGCTGGCCACGCTGTCGCTGGCGCTCAGCCTGGTCGGGCTGGCGCTGACCCGCAGCTGGTACGTGCTGCCATTGGTGATGCTGATCAATGGCTTTGCCTGGATCACCGTGCTGTCGTCGCTGCAGATTGCCGCGCAGACCGCAGTGCCAGCGTGGGTACGGGCGCGTGCACTGGCGCTGTACATCATGGTGTTCTCCGCTGGCATGGCGGCCGGTGGCCTGAGCTGGGGCGCGCTGGCGCAGCGCACCTCGCCGGAGCTGGCGTTGCTGGTGGCGGCCGCGGGTGCGGTGATCGGCGGATTGCTGGTGTGGCGCGTGCGCATCGCTGGCACCGAGGATCTGAACTTGCGTCCGGCCGGGCACTGGCCTGCACCGGAACTGTCGGTGCCGGTATCCAACGATCGCGGCCCGGTACTGGTCACCCTGGAGTACCGCATCGACGAGGCTGACCGCGCCGCGTTCCAGGCGCAGATGCGCGCGCTGGGCACGATCCGCCGCCGCGATGGCGCCGTGGTCTGGGGCGTGGTCGAGGATGTGGCCAGCCCGGGCATCCACCTGGAGTATTTCGTGACCCCGTCGTGGCTGGAGCATCTGCGCCAGCACGAGCGCATCACCGCCGATGACAAGGCGATCCAGGAAGTGCTGCGCGGGCTGCATCGCGGTGAGCGTGCACCGGTGGTACGCCACTTCGTGGGCGGGCATGACCCGCTGCCGAAGACCGGGGTCCCGCACCACCACAGCGATATCTGACCCAAAAAGGGGACGGAGGGGATTAAGTCGTTTGTGCACAAACGACTTAATCCCCTCCGTCCCCTTTTTGCGCGATCAATCCATCCCGATCCTGCGCAGCCGGCCAGCGGTCGGCTCTACCACAGGGGCGGCGGCGCTGGGTGGCGCCGCCGCAGTGCCTCACCCGCGTGCGAACGCCAGCAGGTCGGCGTTGAACCGGTCGGCGTGGGTGACGGTCAGGCCGTGCGGCGCACCGGCGTACACCTTCAACTCGGCTCCCTTGATGATCTGCGAGGACAGCTTGGCCGAGGCATCGAATGGCACGATCTGGTCGTCATCGCCATGCACCACCAGCGCTGGCACATCGATCTTCTTCAGGTCTTCGGTGTAATCCACTTCCGAGAATTCGTGCACGCAGTCGTACTGGCCCTTGACGCCACCGAGCATGCCCTGCAGCCAGAACGAATCACGCATGCCCTGGGTAACGCTGTTGCCGTCGCGGTTGGCACCGAAGAACGGTGTGGTCAGATCCCTGAAGAACTGCGAGCGGTCACCGCCGGTGCCCTTGCGGATGCCGTCGAAGACCTCCAGCGGGGTACCGGCCGGGTTGGCATCGGTCTTCAGCATCAGCGGCGGCACGGCGCCGACCAGCACCACCTTGGCCACGCGCTTGCTGCCGTGGCGCCCGATGTAATGGGCCACTTCGCCGCCACCGGTGGAGTGACCGACCAGGATCGCGTCCTTCAGGTCCAGCGCCTCGAGCACGGCGGCCAGGTCGTCGGCGTAGGTGTCCATGTTGTTGCCGTCCCAGGTCTGGCTGGAGCGGCCGTGGCTGCGACGGTCGTGAGCGATCACGCGGAAGCCGTTCTGGCCCATGAACAGCATCTGCGGGTCCCAGGCATCGGACGACAGCGGCCAGCCGTGCGCGAACACGATCGGCTGGCCGGTACCCCAATCCTTGTAGAAGATGCGCGCGCCGTCGGCGACGGTGACGAAGTTGCTCATTGTGGTTTCCTTGACGGAAGGGAGGGAAGGCGCTGGCGTGGATGCCGGTGCCTTCGGCAGTACAGCGCAGCGCCAGACCCACGACTTGCACGGCTGTGCTGGATTACGCCGGATGTGACGTGTATCGCTCTGGCACGAAGCCGTGCCGGCATCGAGGATGGCGGCAGCCCTGACGAGGAGCCTGCAATGTCGAACGCGTGTTGGAGCCCGCTGTTGTACCTGCTGCTGGCCACGGGGGCGCATGCTCAGACCAACGTCTACAAATGTGTGGACGGGCCGCATCCGGTCTACCAGCAGACGCCGTGCCAGGGGCGCGCGGAATGGCGCTGGGAGGTGCCGGCGGAGCCGCCCTCAACAGGTGCGAGCGCGGCCAAGGCAGCGAGCCCAGCTTCAATGCGTCCGCGTGTGGTGCAGCAGCGGCGTGCGCGGGCTGCAGTGATACCGATCAGCGCGGATCCCGCCGCCTGTGAGCGCGCGCGGCAGCATCGTGGGAAGGTGCTGGCCAATGGCAAGCGCATGGACTTCGTGCAGCGCCGGCAACTGGACGATGCCGTGCATGAGGCGTGCCGTTGAAATGGAATGGTGCCGGAAACGACAACGGCGCCCGTAGGCGCCGTTGGACGGCACGCCAGGCGCTGGACCTCAGCGACCGTCGCTGGCGGCCGCCGGTGCCGGCGAGGGCACGCTGTCCGGCTTGGGCAGGCTCAGCTCCGGGTTGCCCTGTTCGGCCTGCAGGATCTGGATGCGGCGCTGCAGGGAATCCAGCTGGCTGTTGGTGCTCTGCACGTCGCTGCTCAGGCTGACCGCCTGCTGCTGGGCCTGCTGCAGGGCAGCGCTGACCTGGGCCGACTGTGCCTGCTGCTGTTCCATTTCCTGCTGCAGGGTGCGCAGGCGCTCCTCGTTGTAGGCCACCAGGCGCTCGGTATAGCGCTTTCCGGCTTCCAGTCGGGTGGTGTCGATGTAGACCTGGGCCAGCTGCTCTGACTGCTGCGCGAAGGTGCGATAGACACGCTCGGCGTTGTCGACGGCATCGGTCTTGATCACCCGCCAGAAGTTCTTCTCCTGGAACAGGGCGACGTAGTAGGTCAGGGTGTTGGCATTGAACAGCAGGCTGGCGCCGTAGTTGCCGTTGTAGGTGGTGCGCAGCTCGGTCAGCTGGCGGGCATCCATCAGCTGCTTGAGCTCGTCAACGGTGTTGCGCACCACCGGTGCGGTACGTGCGGCCGGCTCTGCGGCTGCTTCGCGGTCGCCACGGGCAGCCATCGCCGCCGGTGCCACCAGCATCATGGCCACGGCCAGCAGTGCCGCGCCGCGCGCGTGCCGGGCGAAGACCGCGCCCCCTGAAGTTTCTCGCATGTCTAGACCATCCACGGATGAGTGTGGGTTGAGATGAAGGTGGTTCCCCGCCGGGAGTCTAGCATGTGCGCGGGCGCCGCCAAGGGCGCCCGTCACGGGTCAGTAGACCAGCTGTGCGGGCGTGCACTGGATGGACTGGACATGCACATCCGTACGGCCCAGTTCCAGGCCCAGCACCTGCGCCAGCAGCGAGCGCAGCAGGGAGCCGACGCTGTTGAGCAGCGGCTTCAGGACGTCCAGGGCGGGCTTCAGCAGCAAGCACAGCAGGCCCGAACAACTGACCGGGCCATTGCCGGGGGCGGTGACGCCGTCGCCGGCGAACTGGTCCAGGAAGCCGGCATCGGCGGTCTGCAGGTAGGAGGTCAGGTTGTACTTCATGCAATTGTTGTAGGTGGTGTCATCCAGCGCGCCAATCAGGCTGTTGCACTGCTTGACCAGCAGCCCACCCACAAGCGCTCCCAGTACGCCATCGAGGAGCCCCGAGCCAACCCCGGTCACTGCGTTGCGGAATCCTTGCCAGACCTTGCCGTCGACCATGCAGGTCACCAGCACACAGCTGGTAGGTACCCCCTTGGTGATGTCCCAGTTTCCCAGTGGTTTCAATCCCTGCGTGCTGTCTCCGAATTCCAGCAGCTTGATGGTTGCGTCAACATCGTATCGCTTGCGACCAACGTTGGCTGCTTTCAGGTAGCGATCGGCCAACTGCGCTGCGGTCGAGCCCTGGCTCATGCCATCGTCGCGCGGATCGAGCATGCCGGACAGTACGCGCAGCAGTTCGCTGACCAGCTCGGACACGGCGGTGCCCACCTCCAGGGAGTTGACCTGGGTTGAACCGGTCGCGCCGGCGGGGAGGGTGAGGCTTTGCGTGTCGGTCAGCGTATTGACCTTGATGCTGTCATTGATCAACGGGGCGCCGAGCAGTGTGAGCATCTGTTCCTTCTGCAGGGTGTCGCCACAGACATTCTGCTTGGAGAACCGCTCGCTGTCGGCCACCTTGCCGACGCAGGCGCGCAGCACGGAAGACTCGACCTTGATCGTCGCCGTGGGAGGCGTGCTGCCACATTGCAGGCTGGTCAGGGTCGCCATTGCATTGGTCACGTCCGCATGGACCGGCAGCTTCAGGCGGATGCCCAGCAGTGAAAGCACGCCGCCTGCAACGGGAATGTTGTTGGTGTCGATGTCGAGGAAGACACGGATCTGCGCGTTGTAAGCGCGCGAGCCAACGCCACCGATGGCGATGGACGGCGGTTCCACCACAGCGGCTTTGGCATTGACCAGGCCCAGCAGGTTGAGTTCATCGACCGAGACCGCACGGCCGCCATTGGCGATGCTGATGCTGGTGCCGATCAGGTCCAGCACATTGACATCGGCCTGCAGCGCGCTGGAAATCGTTCCATCCGGCGCGACCACGCGTGCGAACAGGCCGCCACCGCTGTCATCGGAGCCGAGTTTCACCTCCAGCTGCTTGAGGTCGATGCCCTTCACGACCAGGGCATTCTCCAGTGCACTCAGGTCCACGTGGGCAACGCCCTGCTGGGTGAGCAGGTCAACGGTCGCCTGAAGGATCTTGCCCAGCTTGACCTTGCGGCCGGCCAGCAGATTGTTGAACTCCGCCACGCCCATGTTGACGTCGATCGGAATGCCCAGTGCCTGCAGCAGTCCATTAGGGGTGATATGCGCCTGTGCAAGGCCGTCGTAGCCGAGCAGGGTGGTCTTGTCGAGGTCGGCGCCCACCAGTTTCAGGACATTTCCCAGTGGCGTGTTGCCATTGATGCGCAGCAGTTGCGAGCCGACACTGAAAACTGCCGTCGGTTCTGCACGGCGCGCCACCGCCTGGGCGGTCACGGTCGGCAGGCTGCTGTTCTGCCCGAAGAAGGGAAGCACCGCGCGGCGGGTGATGACACGGACAGCATTGCGTTGATTCGCTGCATCGACGACAGGGCTGAAGTGCCCTTCGGTGGCGCGGGTCACGTTCCAGTTTCCGCAGCGGACTTCCAGGCTTCCTGCGAAGGTGTTCTGGGTGAGTGCGCTCTGCCGCGCAGCACTGTTGTCGCTGTTGTCCGAGGTGCACAGTTCCAGTCGCTGCGCTCCGGCCAGTGCGGCCAGATCAGCGACTTTCTGTGCATCGCGCTTGGCCCAGAACAGGTAACCGATCTCGATCAGGCCCAGCATCGCCAGCAGTGCCAGCATGACCAGCATCATGGTGATCGACATGCCGCCCCGTGGGCGGCTGAAACTGAACTGGCGTGGGCGTTTCATGGCCTACCTCAGCGTCCGGATGAGGATGATCCCTTGGACTTGGCGACATCGGCTTCAAAGAAGTCCGGGATCTCGTGTTCGAAACTCTTCATGTAGCGGGCGTAGCTCAGCGTCGCCTGGTCGCCGAGGATCGGCAGGTGCTGTCCGGCTTGCTGCCCCGATGCCTGCAGGCGGAACAGGTTGCGCGTGGTATCGCCTATCTGGCTGCGGCCGGGCCGCGGGGCTGCAGTGCTGCCGTCGGTGATGGCCACTGCTGCAGGCGCCGCCTGCGGCACCGGTGCTGGCGGGGCCGCCAGGTCCACGGTGGGCAGTGACTCGGACTGCAGCGGCTGCGAAGCCGACGCAGCCGGCGTGCTGCCGCCAAGCATCTGCCCGGTCAGCGGCTGTTGCTGCGCCTGCACGGCGGCGGCTGGCAGCAGGCAGATCAGAACGGGCAGCAGGCGTCGGGTCAGGGGCGTCGCGGTCATGGTGTGTTCCCGTTCGGGTGGTCGGAGGCGCTGAAGCGTTCCAGCATCGAGGGCGGCAGGCGCTGCGGATCGCGTTCATCGCGGCTGTCGCGGCGCGGTTCCGCCGCCAGTCGCGTGGCGCCCGGCGGGTTGCCGGCGGCATCGCTGGCGAGAGCACGGGCAGTGGCCGGCACGACCGCGGCGGCTGCCGCTGCGGCCTGGCGCTGCTGCAGGCGGGCACGGATCTGCGCCGCCTGCTGCTGGATGCTGAGCCGGGTCTCGTCGTTGAGGTTCGCTTGCTGGGCGAGGCGTTCGGCGGTGGCGGTGTCGCCCCGCAGCACCGCCCAGAGGGCGAGGTTGGCGGTGGCCTTGGCATTGCCCGGCGACAGCTCCAGCGCCTTGGCCAAGGGTTCGCGCGCGCGCTCGAACTGCCCGGCGCGCAGCCGCGCATAGCCCAGGTCGCCGAGATAACTTGTGTTCAATGGCTGCAGTTCGGTCGCCCGCGCCAACGCCTGCTCACTGCCGGTGTCGTCGTCGCGGCGCGCGGCAATCAGGCCCAGACCATGGGCGGCCGCGGCGGCCTGGGGGCCACTGGAAAGATCGCGGTACAAGGTGACCGCGGCATCGGCCTGGCCGGTCTCGCGCAGCGCGTCGGCCTGCAGCAGGCGCAGCGCCGGCGGATCGCCGTAGCGCTGGCGGAAGGCGTCGACGTGGGCGAGCGAGGCATACCATGCGCCTTGCTGCTGCATGCGCTCGATCAGCTCCAGGTAGGCATTGCGGCTGTCCTGCGGTGCCGGCTCGGGCGCGGCCAGACTGGGCGCGCGCAGGTACTTCGGCGTGGTCGATGCACAGCCGCTGGCGCCGGCAACCGCAGCCAGGGCAACAATCAGGCAGGAAGTGCGCAGGGCAGGCATCAGGGGGACCCCATCTTGGACATGGTGGTAGCCAGCGCGACCAGCGCCGGACCGGCAAGGACCAGCATCAACGCTGGCAGCAGGGTCAGCATCATCACCACGGTCATCTTCACCGAGAGCTTGCCGACCTTTTCCTTCAGCGTGTTGCGACGCTGTTCGCGCAGGCGGATGCTGAACTGCCGCAGGGGCTCCTGCACCGCGCCGCCATGGGCGTGCACCTGCAGGATCAGCTGCATCAGGCTGGTCAGGTCATCGTCGGCATAGACCTCGCTCAGCCGGCGCAGCGACTGTGCGCGCGTGCGGCCGTGGGTATAGGCGATGTTGGCCTCCTGCAGCTCGCCGCCGAGGACCGGCAATGCATCGCGCAGCTTGTCGCCGAGCGTCTGCAGGCTCTGGTCCATGCTGAAGCCCACGCCTTGCAGCAGACGCAGCAGGTCGATCAGCAGCGGCAGCTCGTTGTCGACCGCTCGTCGGCGCCGTTTCACCCAGGAGGAGAGAACGAACTTGGGCAGCAGCAGGCCGGCGGCGAGGGCGCCGATGATCACCATGATCCTGGCCAGCCCGGTGACGCTGCTGAATGTCAGCACCAGTACCAGCACCAGCACGGCCAGCAGCAGGCGCAGGCCGAGGTAGATGGCCGTACCGCGGCGGGTGTTCCACCCGGCCAGATCCAACAGCAGCCGGTCTTCATTGGCCAGCAATGCCGTTTCCAGGCGGCCGCCGCTGAGGGCACGGCCGAAGCGTTCCAGCCAGCCCAGCGAATCGTGCCGCGCAGGCTCGGTGTCACGGGACGCCTCGCGCGGCTGCAGGGCGGTCTTCAAGGTGGCCGTTGTACGTTGCTCACGATGGCTGCGTACCCAGCCGACGATACCGAGCAGGGCGATACCGGCGGCCAGCACGAGCAGGGAGAGGGCGAACCAGGCGCTGGCGCTCATCGGTTGTCTCCGGCGGGGCGAAGGGGGTTCATAGCGACTTGGCCAGGCGATACAGCAGGAAGCCACCGACAAGTTCCATGCCCAGTGCAAGCAGCAGGATCTTGTGGCCGAGCGGATCGTGCAGCACCGGCTGGAAGAAGTCCGGGCTGGTGATCGCCATCAGTACCGCGCAGGCCGGTGGCAACAGGCCCAGCACCCACGCTGACATCCGCGTCTCCGAGGTGGTCGCTGCAAGCTCCTGCTGGGCCTGTTCCAGATCGCGCATGAAATCGCCCATGCGCTGCAGGATCTGGTCGGAGCGCCCGCCGATGCGCACGCTGACACCGATCACCACCGACAACACCTTCAGCACATCCATGCGATAGGGATGCGAGGCCTGTGCGAGTGCACGGTCCAGCTCCATGCCGCTGCGTGCAAAGCGCACCGTGGTGTCCAGCAGCCCGCGCAACGGCGCGCTCGTCTGCATCGACGCAACCTGGAACGCGGCCTGCAGGCTGTTGCCCAGTGCGGTCAGCCGCACCAGGTTGTCGAGGAAGTCCGGCAGCTGATGCAGCAGTTGCGCACGCAGCTTGGTGGTCCGCCGCATCACCCACAGCCAGCAGCCAAGCAGGTACAGCAGCAGGGTCAGCGGAAACATCCATGCGGTGCCCAGCCGCAGCATCGCCACCACCGACAGTACCAGCCCCGGTACCAGCAGCATGATGGGAATTTTCCAGCCGGTCTGCAGCCCTGCGCGCTGCAGCAGGCCATCCAGCGGCAGCACGCGGCGCCCGGCGCTGGCGGGCCGCGCCGGGTCGTTGGCAGCGGTGACGGACGGCCCGGCGGGTGCTCCGCCCGTGGCGCTTCCGCGCGAAAGCTGCTGCTCGGCGTGCCGCATTGAAACCTGGCGTTGCTCACGGCTGCTGGCCGTGCCCCACAGCCAGGCTGCCAGCGCCAGCAGCACCGCGATGATGCTCAGCATGCCCAGCAGCGCGCCGGTTCCCATGCTCAGAAGTCTCCGTAGAGCGATTCGCGCAGCTGCTGGCGGAACGGCTCCAGCTTGTGCGAGTGCGGATGGAAGCCCAGCCCGACCCAGCGATCGATCTCTTTGCCGTTGCCGTCGATCTGCAGCTCGTGGCGGAACATTTCCTGGGTAGTGATCAGGTTGTCGCTGACCCCGGTGATCTCGGTGATCGAGACCAGCACGCGGCGCCCGCTGCCCAGGCGCGAGATCTGCACGATGAAGTCGATGGCACTGGCAATCTGCCGGCGCAGGCTGTCCTCGCTGCCCTGGAAGCCGGCAAAGCCGGCCAGCATCTCGATCCGGTACAGGCAGTCGCGGGGCGAATTGGCGTGGATGGTGGCCATCGAGCCATCGTGGCCGGTGTTCATCGCCTGCAGCATTTCCAGCACCTCGGCACCGCGCACCTCGCCGACGACGATGCGGTCGGGGCGCATGCGCAGGCTGTTGCGGACCAGATCGCGGATGCTGACCGCACCGTGCCCTTCGGCGCCGCCGATACGGCTTTCCAGGCGAACTACATGCGGGTGGTTGAGCGAGAGCTCGGCGGTGTCTTCGACGGTGATCACGCGCTCGTTCGCGGGGACGTAGCTGGCCAGGGCGTTCAGCAGTGAGGTCTTGCCCGAGCTGGTGCCGCCGGACACCAGGATGTTGCAGCGACCCAGTACCATCGCCTTCAGCAAGGCCTGCATCGGCGCATCGAAGGTGCCCTTGGCCAGCAGTTCATCGGGGGTGAACGGGTCCTTGCGGAACTTGCGGATGGACACCATCGGTCCATCCACCGCCAGTGGCGAGATGATCGCGTTGAGACGGCCGCCGTTGGGCAGGCGCGCATCGACCATCGGATTGGAGTCATCCAGGCGGCGCCCAAGCGGGGCGAGGATGCGGCGTAGGATGCGCAGCAGATGCGTATCGTCGGTGAAGCGCTGGGTGGCCCGCTTGAGCTGGCCGCCCTGGGACACGTGCACATCCTTGAAACCGTTGATCAGGATGTCTTCGATGGACGGGTCGTGCAGCAGGTCGTCCAGCGGGCCGAAACCGGTCAGCTCCTTGACCAGGCCGTCGGCAACCACCTGCATCTCCTCTTCGTTGATCGGGATGCGCCATTCCTGGATGAAGCCCACCGTCTGCACCTGCACCCAGCGGGCGATGGTGTCGGGGGCCCAGGAATCGATGTCGATGCGCTCGTCCTCGATGCTGTTGAGCAGGTGCTCATGCGCGGCCGACAGCACCTTCTGGTACTGCTCGGTCTGCGCGAACGGCTGATGGCCCGGCGAGCTTTCGGGCAGCACCGGCCGGGCAACGGCATGCGGGAACGGGGTTACCTTGTCTTCCATTGCGATCCACCCAGGGCAAGGGAGAGTCTTTCCCGCAGGCCCTGCGCCTGGACCGGGCAGGCAGCCGGATCCAGGCGCGAAACCAGCGGGGCGAGGGCACGCAGGTAGGGGTCGCGCGGCGCATCCTGCAGCAGCAGGTGGCCCTGGCTGGCAGCCAGGCGCACGCGCGGTCGTTCGGGAAGCGTGGCCAGCAGGGGAACCTCGAAGCGGCGCGCGATCTGCTCCGGGCTCATGCCGCTGCTGTCATCGTGGCGGTTGATCACCAGCTGCAGGCGCTTCTCGCGTTCGCGCTGGCCGGCAAGATGCTTCAGTGCCTGGTCGAGCGACACCAGCGTGGCAATGGAGGCATCGGTGACCAGCCAGATCTCGTCGGCCTGGTCCAGCAGCAGCGGCGGCAGCTGACGCAGCGGGCAGCCACCGGCATCACACAGCACGCTGGCGAACACGGTGCGCAGGCGCTGCAGCAGCGCACCCGGATCGGACGGCGGTACCGCATCGCTGCCGCTGGCGCGGTCCAGCAGCACCAGTCCGGAATCGTGACGGGCCATGGCCGTACGGGCGAGGGTGGCGTCGATGCGACTGGCGTTGCGCAGCGCGTCTTCGTAGTGGAAGCGGCTGTCCAGGTTGAGGTACAGGGCGAGGTCGCCCGAAGGCTGGGCCAGCTCCATCAGCAGGCCATCCTGCTGCAGTGCCTCGCCCTGTGCCAGTGCACGGGTCTGCTGTGCCAGCACCGAAAGATGCGCGGCCAGCGTACTGGTGCCGACCCCGGCGCGCACGCCCAGCAGGACGATCAGGCGGGCCTTGTGCGCCTGCTGCGCGGCGGCGGCCGGTCGTGGTGACAGGGCGCGACGCAGCGCGGCCTCGATGCCGACGTTGTCGCTGTCCAGGTCCAGCACATCACGCAGGCCCGCCCGCAATGCGATGACAACGCCTTCCACCTGGCCGGCACTGGTGGCACCGACTGCAACCAATGCCAGATCCGGCTCGGTCTGCTGCAGTTGCTGCGCCAGCACGCTGGAGGCGGCCGCATGTTCCGGGCGGAAGTCGAGCAGGACAAGGCTCTGCGGCCCGCGTTGCAGGTCCTGGGCGGAGGTCGGCGTGCTGCTGTCCTGCCAGTGCAGGGTGGTGGTTGGCGGCAGTTTCGCCGCCAGCCGGGGCAGCAGTTCGCGATCCATTCCGTACAGGACCAGGTTCATCGGCGGTCCTTGCGGATGCAGCGGCTGGGCAGTGGCGTAGGGCATGGGCGTGGTATCGCAGGCATCATGGAATCAGCGTGAGAAGCCGGGCACCGGGTCCTGGCTGATAGGACCCAGCAGCCAGGCGCCCCATTCGGGCATGTGCGGCTTGGCCTCGCGGTCGCCGGGCAGCGGCAGCTCGGTGTTGCGTGCCAGCGGCTTCACCAGGCGTGGCGTGACGATGATCACCAGTTCCTTGTCCTGGCGCTTGTAGTCGAAGTTGCGGAAGAACGAGCCGATGATCGGCAGGTCACCCAGCAGCGGGATCTTGCCGACGCTGGAAACCACGTTGGAACTGACCAGGCCACCGATCACGAAGCTCTCGCCATCGCCCAGTTCGACCGTGGTGTCGGCGCGGCGGGTGGTGATGGAGGGAATCTGCACGCCGTTGAGCGCGATGGCGTTGCTGTAGTCCAGGTCGCTGGCTTCCGGTGCGACTTTCAGGGCGATGCGGTTCGGTGCCAGTACCGTCGGTGTCACGGTCAGGCCGATGCCGAAGGGCTTGTAGGTGATGGTGGTGGTGCCCAGTCCCTGCGGTTCCAGGATCGGCAGCTCGCCGCCGGCCAGGAAACTGGCGCTCTGCCCGGACAGCGCGACCAGTGTCGGCTCGGCCAGCACACGCGCCATGCCATTGCTCTGCAGCAGGTCGACGTCGGCATTCCACAGGCCCTTGGTCGAGCCGAACACCAGGCGGAAGGCCGAAGAAATGGGCGATTCGGCTTCGTTGCCGGAGTTGCCTTCCTTCATACCGGGCAGGATGCCGGTGTTGCCCGGCAGCTGGCCGCCCGGGCGGGCGAAGCCGTAGGCGAAGTTGCCATTGCGGTTCTGGAAGCTGATGCCGATCTGCTTCAGTGCGGTCTTGTTGAACTCGACCACCTTGACCTCGACCTGGACCACGCCGCCGCTGCTCACCGTGGATGCGTCGGCAAGCAGGCCATCCTTGCCCAGGGCCATGGCGGCAGCCTTCTGCTCCTGCATGTGCGACAGCACGCTTTCGGTGCTTCCCTGCAGCAGGCCCTGGTTGTCCTGCTGGGTGAATACCAGCCCGTTCGCGCCGGCGTCGGCCGCACCCTGCACCGCACTTTGTACCCGCACCTGCAGGCGCTGTGGTTCGGTCTGCTTGCGGTGCCAGAGCAGGAGCGTGGTGGTGCCCGGCGCCTTGCCGACCAGCAGGGCCTGGCGCTGGCCGCGCAGCATCACGATATCGGCCACGCCCGGATCGGCAATGGCGACCCGCTCCAGATCACCCGGCAGGGTCCAGGGGCGCTGCTCACGCGCCTGCAGCACCAGGTCGTCGGCGGCCACGCTTGTCGCCGGTGCCAGCAGCACCAGCAGCAGGGCCAGCCAGCGCTGGCGGGGGGAAGGGCGTGGACTGCGGCGACGTTCGGTCATGGATGCGCTCGATGCAGGTCAAAGGGAACCACGGGGGGCGGAGCTGTCACCTCGGATGATTTCGATGCCCGATGCGCGTGGGGCGCTGCGCCGTGGTGCGGGTGCGCGTGCCGGGGCATCCTGGGTGCTGCGCGCGGGCGCGTTGCTGCGGCCGGCCAATGCATCGCCGTCGATGCCGGCGAAGGCGTGATTCTCTGGCCGCTGCAGCGCAAGCTGCTGTTCCGCATCCAGCCCACGCAGGGGATCAATCACCCCGCGTGCCTGCGGGAACAGCGCCAGATCGGGCTGGCCGGAATCGGCAGGGTTGCGCAGGGCGAGGAACAGCTTGCCCTGCTGTGCACCCAGCAGCAGCCGGTTGGCATCGGCCACCGGCACCGCCAGTACCGCGCTGCGTGCCGGCTGGGCGGTCCCGCTGCCCGTGCTCTGGGTGCTGCTGCTTCCGGTGATGTCGGCGGCGCGTGGATCGTTGCGGCCATCGGCCTCGTTGCTGGCAACAGCGTCATGGTTGGCCGGGGCGATGTCCTGCTGGCCATAGCTGAGCACGCGCAGGCGCGACAGCAGCAGGCGCGTCTGTGCTGCGTCGGCCGGGCCGCCGGCAGTGGATTGGGCATTACGCAGGTTGAGGAACACGTCGACGAAATCACCGGGCAGGATGCGGTTGCCGGCCCCCACCAGCTCGTCGACCGGGACCGCCAGTGCGCGTTCCCCGGGGCGCAACTGCAGCGAGAATCCCTGCGCGAGTGCGTTGCTGCTGATCGCCGTGCCTTCGGCGATGTCCTGCACCGGCACCTTTCCGACCACGGCGGAAATGCTGGTAGCGGCACCGGCAACCGGGGCGCTGCGCTGTGCGAGACGCAGTCCGTTGGCAGAGATCGGTTCGCCAGCCGGCAGTCGCGCCACCGCTTCCACCACGGTGATCGCCTGGGCTTCGCTCTGCGTCATCGGGGCAACCGTGGCCGGTGCGGCCGGCTTGCGCCCGATCATCAAGGCGATCACCGCCAGTAGCACGGCCAGCCCGATCAGGGCGACGGCAGCAATGCGGGTCAACTTGAGCATGGAACCGTCTCCTGTACCGAACGTCAGTTGCCGCTGCCGAGGTCGAGCTGGGCGACCGCGACGCTGCGGATGGGAGCCCGCATCACCCACTTGTAAAGCGTGGCGGTGCCGGGCAGGAAGGGATGGCTTGCGTAGTCGTAGCTGACCGTCACGGTCATGCACTGGGCGCTGGCCAGTCCGGCGCAGGGGGCCTGCGCGGAGACCAGAATGGCATTGTTTCCGCCATTGCTGCAGTCGACCGGCTGACCCGAGAAGTTCAGCAGCCACTGCATCGAACTACGCGCCGCAACGCAGGCGGCGGTACGGCGTTCGTTGGCGCTGCCATAGCGCAGCGATGCACGTGCACCCTCGGCCGAGGCGGTTGCCAACGTCTGCTGGGCCGCCATGATCATTACGCCGGAGAATGTGAACAGCAGCAGCGGCAGCAGGCCCAGCATCAGCATCAGCGCGAACTCGATGCTGGCCGCGCCACGTTGCCGGCGTCGGTTGTGGATGTTCATGCCACGCCTCCGTACGTGCTGATCAGGACCCAGGCGATGGCGGATACCGCCAGGTAGGCGGCGTAGGGAATGCCTTGGCGTCCCTGGCGGGCGCTCTGCATCCCGCGCAGCGCCGGGTGCGAATGCCATTGCGAACTTGCCCGAAGCATATGAGTTTGAAGGCCGATGGGCAGTACTGGGCCCAACCGTCGCGATACCAGCACCAGTGCGGCATGTGCGCCCGCTGCCAGGCTGGCCGCGATCCAGATCGGCAGCAGTGCCTGCCAGCCCAGCATCAATCCCAGTACCGAAAAGAATTTGACATCACCGGCGCCCATCCAACGCACTGCATGGAAAGGCAGCAATGCGACCAGGCCGAGCGCCGCGCCGGCAACGTGGGAAGCCCACGGCAGGCGCGGCGCGTTGAACTGTCCGGCGATGAGCACGAAAACGGTGATCGCGCATGCGGACAGCAGCCAGGCGTTGGGCACCCGACGGGCGTACAGATCGCTGATCGCGATCCGCAGGCACACACCGATGGCCAGCAATCCCAGCAGTGTCATCGCACCCTCCATTGTCCGTCAGTGGACGGTCAGCCGCCGCCTTCTGCAATGAGCCGCAAGCGCAGCCGACGGCTGCGCGCGGTCCCGGTCAGCCCCCGCCGCCGGCAGGCGGTGCTGCACTACCGGAGGCCTTGGTGGCCAATGCGGAGAGATTGGTGAACAGGGTCTCGAAGAAGGACTTGATCTGCGCATTGCCGACCGCGATCAGGATGCCGGCAATCACAGCCGCCAGCAGGCCGTACTCGAGTGCGGTAACGCCATCTTCTTCCTTCAGGAACTTGCGGATCGATGCGTTCATGACGTTTGTCTCCCTCTACCTGTCTGCTACAGGACACCTGTTGGGCGGTGGCCCGGCTCCGCCGGGATCGTCCGTGGACCTCCGCACGTCCTGGCGGAGGAGGCACGGCGGGATGGACCCGCTGTGCTCAAGCAGGGTGATCGTTTCCAGGCGGGACGCCGTTCGCGCAACCGCGACCGCGCGGCGCGGGGCCGGTGGTCGACGTGTCGAGCGATACGTGCATGGTCATGCTGTCCCCCTGGGTGCGGTCCTTATCAAAGACCGGATCACCGTGTTATCGACTTTGCCTGAATGGCGGCCGGCTGCAACCGGAACCTATATGCAAATTCGGCAGAATCCCATTGGTCCTTAATTTTAAAGCCGGGTTCTGTGACGGAAATCCGTTCGCCCGCACAACGATTCATCGACGTGCAGATAATGTGAGGCAGGCTTCAGGTCGCATGCGAAAACTGTGCCAAACGCGACAATCTGATTTTCACCTCTGTATCAATCTTATTCAACGCGGTGCAGATGTTTACCCCGTTGAATTATCGGGCATACTCGCATTCAAGTACTCGCGTTTCTTTTGGGGGGCGCACCTTGGCGGCGCGCATCCCGGTGATGGAAGAGATTCCATGAGAGGTGCGCGCCCTGTCAGGCAGTGGGGGCCGTACCGCACGGCGGATAATCGGGGGGACGACACTGTCATGGTCGATGGTGGGGTAGGAGACAGCGACGACAGCGGCCTGCGGTCGATCGACTTGGCGACGCTGAGCGGCGTGCTTCGTGTATGTGATGTCGAACTGCTTCTGCTCGATGGCAATGGGCCGCGGGCGGCCTTCGCGTCACGCGTGCACGAGGAGGCGTTGTTCTGCAGCATCAGCTGTGGATTCCATTGCCGTGGACGTTTCATGCTGCCGCCGGACTGGGCGATGCTGGGGTATCTGCATGCGACCGATGAAACCCTCAGCTGGTGCCATGGCGTACCGCTTTCCCCTGGGATGGCGCTGACCGTGATGCCCGAGGGCATCAGCGAGTTCACCCTGAGCCCGGGCACGCACATGACTCTGATGCTGGTGCCGGTGGCACGGGTGCAACGCAAGCTGACCGAATTGAGCCTGCGCAGCACGCCGCCGGCCGGACAGGCGCTTTCACTGTTCAATCTCGCCAGCGAGGCCGCCCCGCTGGCACAGCATTACCAGCAGCTGCACCTGCAGCTGGGCCAGGGCACGGGCCTGCAGCCGGAAGAAACCGAGCGGCTGCTGCACGAACACGTGCAGGCACTGCTGGGTGCGGGCTCCGCCGAACGCCCGGGTTGCAGCCGTGCGCGGCGCACGCATTATCTGATCGCACAGCGGGCGGAAAACTTCATGCGCCTCAACCTGCGCCGCAATATCTACATGAATGAGATCTGCGACGCTGCCGGTGTCAGTGAGCGTGGGCTGCGCTATGCGTTCGAGGACCTGTTCGGTACGTCGCCCAATCGTTACCTGTCGATGCTGCGCCTGTGCGCAGCCTGCCGCAGCCTGTCGATGGCCGATTCCAGCCGCCGTTCGGTCAAGGCCATCGCCCTCAGTTGTGGCCTGTGGGACCTGTCGCGTTTCGCCGACAACTACCGCAAGGTCTTTGGTGAACTGCCGCGTGACACGCTGATGCGCGCACCCGCGCAGATCGGTCAGCCCGCCTGATCCAGGCCCCATAAGGGTTTCCCGGCGGTTCCTGCCGGAATTGCATATCCGCTTGCCGATATGGTTGCCGCTTCTGCATAACCGGCTGCCGATTCCGACCGTGGATTTGCCGGAATGCGCGATTGCCGTGCCGGAATGAAGTGCGCAGCCGCCGTTGCAAACGCTGAAATGTCAGTCACCTGCCTAACGGCAAGTCCACTGACATTCCAGTTGTTCGCCTACGGGGGAAATGCTCATGAACCGCATCTACCGGCGTGTATGGAACCGCCAGCTCAATGCTCTGGTTGTGGCCTCGGAACTGGCCACCGGCGATAGCGGCGGCAGCGCCGCCCGCGATCCGCGCAGTGTCCTGCTGATGCCGACCGCACTGGCCCTGGCCCTGCTGTGTGCGCTGGCCAGCGGGCATGCAGGAGCATCCGAATCCAATCAGTCGCTACGTGATCTGCAGGCACTGGCCGCGAAATACGCGCAGCCGATGCCGGTCAAGGTCGACGCAGAAGTCGCGCTGGCCGCGGCATCGCGCCAGGCGCAGAGCAGTCCGGCGATCAGCGCAGACGCGCGTGTGGGCCTGCAGCTGAGTACGACCTCGCTGCCGATCGTGCGCGACGTGCTGCCGGCTACCGTACAGGTGAAGCTGGCGGCGAACGCCGCGCCGAAGCAGGTCGCGGTTCCTGCACTGGCCGCCGATGTTCGCGCCAATGTCGGGCTGGGGCACGCAGCGTCCAATGTGGCGAAGATGGATGCCTCGCTGGCGGCCAACGTTGCGCCGTCCGCGCATGCGCCGCTCGGTGTGGCTGCGGATGCGCAGGCGAAGGCCAGGGTTGGCATCGCCGGTGCCCAGGTGGCCTCGATCGATACCGGTGCCAAGGCGGCCGCCGCTGTTGCTGGCGCATCCGCTGGCTCGCTGTCCGGCCTCAAGGCGTCCGTTGACGGCAAGGTGGATTCGCAGCTGAAGCTGGCGGGCCACCAGATCGATGGTCAGGGGCAGGTCAAGGCGACGGCGGCGGTCACGTTGCCGGCAAAGGAGGAGCTGCCGGGCGAGACCCATGATCGTGCGATCACCGCAGCTTTCGATACCGGTGTTGCCGGCAAAGTGCGCGTGCAGGCGCCCGATGGCCAGGAAGTCGTGGCCGACCGCAATCTGAAGCTGGCCGGCCAAGCGACTGTGGCAGCGCAGAACAGCGCACTGGGCGTGGGTGGCCTGGTGGGCGGCGTTGTCGGCGCGGCAGGTGGCGCCGTGGGTGGCGTGCTTGATGGCACCGTAGGCAACACGGTTGGTGCGGTGGGCGGAGCAGTGGGCAGCACGCTCAATGGCGCCGTTGGCACGGTTGGTGCAGTCGGCGGCACCGTCGGTGGTGCGCTCAACGGCACGGTCGGTTCGGTCGGCAGCACCGTCGGCGGCGCACTCAACGGAGCGGTTGGCACGGTTGGTGCAGTCGGCGGCACTGTGGGTGGTGCACTCAACGGCACGGTCGGCTCGGTCGGCAGCGCCGTCGGCGGCGCCGTCGGCGGCGCACTCAATGGTGCGGCTGGCACGGTGGGTGCAGTTGGTGGCGCCGTGGGCGGCACGCTCAACAATACAGTGGGTGCAGTGGGCAGCACCGTCGGCGGTGTACTCAATGGCGCTACAGGTGGCAGCACCGGCGGCCTCGGTGGCCTGCTGGGCGATACGCTTGGCAATGTCGGCGGCGCCGTCGGCAACCTGCTCAATGGCAACCTCAACGGCACCATCGGCAATCTCGGCAGTGCCGTAGGCGGCCTGGTCGGCGGCACCCTCGGCGGTCTCGGCCTGACCAAGCCCTCGGCGATCCCGCCGACCAGCCCGAAGGCGCCGGCTCCGGCCGATCCGAACGCGGGCCTGATCATCGGCACCGGTGGCCTGGTCGGCAATGTCGGGCAGCTGATCGGCCCGACCACCACCAGCCTGTTCGGCGGCAACGGCTACCTGAGCAACGGCAACCTCAAGCTCAGCAACGCCAACGTGATGCAGACCTACTCGACGGTCAATGTGCTGGGCTTGCCGGTGGTCAACCTGTCGCCTGTCGGCAGCACCCTCAATGGCCTGGGCGGCGCCGTCACCGGCGGCAGCTCGCACCTGACCCTGATCGGCGGTGTCACCTCCGACAGCTACATCTACAACATCAACAACGGCAATCCGGGCGGCCTGCTCGGGCTGCTGCTGCCGAAGGATTCGCCGGCATGGGCGGCCAAGTGCCTGGATATCGTCCTCGCCGACATCTCCTGCTGGGCCGTCAACGCCGCGCAGGACTACCAGGTGCTGATGGGTGACGGCGCCTTTGCCAACGGTTCGAAGGAAGTGGTGATCGGCGCCAATGCCCGCCACGAACTGCCGAAGGTCGATGCCAACGTGGCCTTCCCGGGTGCAGGCACCAATGACCCGAGCAACCCGACCGGCGTGCCGACCGCGGACTACGCCGCACGGATGGGCCATTCGGTGATCGTCGGCGACAGCGCGGTGGGCACGGCCAACGGGCAGACCCTGCTCGGTGCCGAGGCCACCTCGAACCAAGCCAACTCGGTCGCCCTGGGCTACCGTTCGGCCGCGCTGCGCGGTGCCCAGGCCAGCTACAGCGCCTATGGCCTCACTGCGCCGCAGGTCTCGGCCGGTGAAGTGTCGGTGGGTACCGCCGGTGGCGGTGAGCGCCAGATCACCAACGTGGCCGCCGGTAGTGTCAATACCGATGCGGTCAACGTGGCCCAGCTGAAGGGTGCCATCAGCCTGATCGATGATGTGGCGGCGGCTGCGGTGACCTACGACCTGGACGGTGCCGGCAATCCGAATTATCGCCGCGTCACGCTCGGTGCGGGCACCGGCACTACCACCATCGGCAACCTGGCCGGCGGTGCGGTCACCGCCGGCAGCCTGGAAGCGGTCAATGGCGGCCAGTTGGCGGCGACCAATGCGGCCATCGCCAGCTTCTTCGGCGGTCGCGCAGCCTTCGATCCGGCCAGCGGTGCATTCACCGCACCACTGTTCGAGATCAGCACCATCTCCACCGGCGGTGCGATCGCCAAGGGTCTGTATGAGAACGCCACCGATGCCTTCGCCGCGGTCGATGGTTCGCTGGTCAATCTCAACACGCAGATCACCGACATCCGCAACGGTGGCACCAAGTACCTGCGGGTGAACTCGACCGGTACCGAGGCACTGGCCAGCGGCGCCGACTCGATCGCGGTCGGTACCAACGCCCGCGCCACCGCCGCCAACAGCATCGCGGTGGGTGCCGGCAGCCTGGCTGACCGTGCCAACAGCGTGTCCATCGGTGCCGCCGGTGCCGAGCGTCAGGTCACCAACCTGGCTGCGGGTACCGCAGCGACCGATGCGGTCAATGTCGGCCAGCTGCAGGCGTCGGAACAGGGGGCACTGCGCTATGACCTCAATGGCGATGGCAGCGTCAACTACGCCAGTGCCACGCTTGGCCAGACCGGCACCGCCACCACGCTGCGTAATCTCGGGCCGGGTCAGGTCAGTGCCACCAGCAGCGAGGCCATCAACGGTGCCCAGCTGTTTGCGGCCAACCAGGCCGTGGCCACCCACCTCGGTGGTGGCGCGGCGGTCAACGCCAGCGGCGTGCTGACCGCACCGACCTACTCGATCAACAACGTCGCCGCCAACGGCACCGTGACCAAGGGCAGCTACAACGACGTCGGTACCGCCTTCGATGCGGTCAGCAACTCGCTGGCCAACGTTGCCGACCAGACCGATGAGATCGACAAGCTGGCCGTGAAGTACGACGTCGATGGCAGTGGCAACGTGCTCAACAGCGTGACGCTGACGGGTACCGGCACCGGCGCGGTGAAGATCACCAACGTCGCCGCCGGCAGCATCCTGGCCGGCAGCAGTGATGCCATCACCGGCGACCAGCTGTTCAGCACGAACAGCACCGTCGCCAACTACTTCGGTGGCACCACCGCGTACAACGGCACCACCAACGTGTGGACCGCGCCGAAGTTCAGCATCTCCAGCATCGCCACCGACGGCACCTTTACCAGCGGCGACTACAACAATGTCACCGCCGCCTTCACTGCGGTGGACGGCTCGCTGAAGGTCCTCAACCAACGCATCACCAACAACAGCGGTGGCAGTGCCTACCTGGCAGTGAACTCGACCGCAGCGCCTGCAACGGCTGCCGGTGCGGAAGCGGTGGCGGTCGGCCCGCAGGCCAGTGCGGCCGGTGCCAACAGCGTGGCGGTCGGCAACGGCGCCAGCGCCAGTGCCGGCAACAGCGTCGCCCTGGGTGCCGGGTCGGTGGCCAGCGTCGGTGCGCAGAGCGGCTACACCGGCGCCTATGGCCAGACCGGCGCCAGCAACTCGGCCGGTGAGGTTTCGGTCGGCAGCACCGGCAGCGAGCGCAAGATCACCCATGTCGCCGACGGTTCCGATACGTACGACGCAACCAACGTCGGCCAGCTGAAGAACGGCGTGAACTACGCCATCGACGAATCGAAGAAGTACACCGACCAGAAGATCCAGAACATCACCAACGTGGCCGGCAGCTTCCGCGCCAACAACACCAACAACCTGGCCGATCCGTCCGCCAGCGGTGCCAACTCGGCCGCAGGTGGCGCAGGCTCCACCGCCGCCGGTGCCAACTCGACCGCGCTGGGCAATGGCTCGCAGGCGCAGGCCGACAACTCGGTGGCGCTGGGTGCGGGTTCGGTGGCGAACCGGGCCAACACGGTCTCAGTGGGTGCCGCCGGTGCCGAACGCCAGGTGGTCAACGTGGCCGACGGTTCGCAGGCTACCGACGCGGTCAACGTACGCCAGCTGCAGGCCTCGCAGCAGGGCACGATCCGTTACGACACCACGGTGAACGGCGCGACCAACTACAACAGTGTCACGCTGGGCAGCACCAACAGCGGCCCGACCACGGTGCGTAACGTCGCCGCCGGCACCGCCGGTACCGACGCAGTCAACGTCGACCAGCTGAAGTCGGGCATGGCGCAGACCCTGGACTGGTCGAAGGCCTACACCGACGAGCGCATGGGTGGCTTCGAGCGCGACCTGCGCAAGACCGACAACCGCGCCTCGGCCGGTATCGCCTCGGCAATGGCCACCGCAGCACTGCCGCAGCCCAGCGAAGCGGGCCGCAGCATGGCCTCGGTCGCCGCCGGCAGCTACAACGGCGAGTCGGGCGTGGCGGTTGGTATCTCCGGTGTCTCCGAAGGAGGGCGCTGGATCTACAAGTTCAGCGGCTCCACCAACAGCCGTGGCGAGGCCGGTGTGGCCGTCGGTGCCGGCATCCAGTGGTGATCCCCGCCGCCGGGCCGCACGCGCGGCCCGGCATCGCGGAAACGTCCAAAGGGGGAATGACATGAAACAGCATCGCATCGCCCGCACCGGCCAGATGGCCGCAGTGCTGGGCCTGGTCCTGGGAATGGGCCTGCTGGCCGCCTGCCGCAGCCATGCGCCGGCCGCCGAAGGTCCTGCCGAAACCACCGCCGTGCAGTTCCCGGAGGCCTCGAAGGCCTCGTTGAAGGAAGGCATCTATCCCGACGTCGCCGACCTGCGCCGCTTCGCGCCGGGCATGAGCAAGCGCCAGCTGTACACGCTGCTGGGCACGCCGCATTTCAACGAGGGCATGTGGGGCGTGCGCGAGTGGAACTACCTGTTCAACTTCCGCACTGCGCAGGGCGCGGAGTACTTCACCTGCCAGTTCCAGGTGCGATTCGACAGCAAGGGCATCGCCCAGGGTGGCTACTGGAAGCCTGAATCATGTGCGGCGGTGCTGGACCCGCCGCGGCCGCCGGCCCCGCCTGCACCGGCGCCGTTGCCGGAGCAGCCGTTGCGCATGTCCGCCGATGCGCTGTTCGGTTTCGACAGCGCGGTGCTCAGTGCCGAAGGCCAGCAGGCCGTGCAGGGCGTGCTGGCGCAGGTGCGCGAGGCCAGTCAGGTGCAGTCAATCCGGGTGACCGGGTATACCGACCGTATCGGTAGTGCCAGCTACAACCAGGCACTGTCGCAGCGACGTGCCGAGGCCGTGCGCAGCGCGCTGGTGCAGGGCGGCGTGCCTGCAGCCAGCATCAGTGCCGAAGGGCGCGGCGCGGCCGAGCCGATCGTGCAGTGCGAGCAGCGCAACCGTCGCGAGCTGATCGCCTGCCTGGCGCCGAACCGGCGCGTGCAGATCGCGGGTGTGGCGCAGCCACGCTGAGAATCCTGCGCCGGGGCAAGTCCCCGGCATCCCGAGTCCCCCCTGACCGCCGGCAGGACGTGGCCACGTCTCCCCCGTTGTCCACGCCTGCCGGCGGCTCAGGTTTTCCATGGTGCACGCGATGAACGCCCAATTCCTGCCTCCTTCCATGAAGACGGAAACCACACTGAGTGTGTACGGCCAGCTCGGCAATCATGCGGTGGTGCGCATTCCCGGGCGGCGCCTGCCGGGATTGATCCTGCAGGCAGACACCGTGGCCGGCTTCCTGGCCCAGCTGCAGGAAGCCCAGGCCTGCCTGCGCAGTGGGCGCGCGCAGCGCACCGACGCCGAGCTGGACATGCTGATCGACGTGCTGCAGCAGTGGTATGCGCTGATTGAATCGCGCCTGGCGGACGCCGGCGAGGCGCTGTAGTAGAAAAAGGGGACGGAGGGGATTAAGTCGTTCTTGCCCCGGCTGTGCCGGAAACGACTTAATCCCCTCCGTCCCCTTTTTTGTATCAGGCGCGGGCGCGGACCAGCCAACAGGCGGCATCGACGCGCACACGGTCGCCTTCCATGAAGGGCGCGAACGCGGCCAGCGCCTTGTTTCGAAGTGCGTCGGCGCGGTCTTCGGGCAGGTTCCGCAGCGCCAAGCCCAACGGGCCCAGCTGGCCGACATAGGTCGGCAGTTCATCGCGGGCGATCGAGCACGGCAGGTCTACCGCGACCAACTCCACATCCTTCCAGCCGGCGGCCTGCAACAGACGCTGCACGCGCTGGCCATCGGCAAAGGCAAATTGGCCGGGTGCTCCTGGTGCGCGTGGGGGTAGATCGAGTTCATCGCCAATGGCACGCTCGGCCGTCGTCATGAATGGGTTCTCCTCTGTGCTGCGCCAGGCGATGAAACGCAGGCCGGCACCCGGTCGCGCGGCGCGGTGCAGGTTGGCGAAGGCCGCGCCGGTATCCTCGAAGAACATCACACCCAGCCGCGACTGGATCCAGTCGAAGTGCGCGGAGGGCAGCGGATGCTGCTGCGCATCGGCCACGATGAAGTCCGCGTCCAGTCCGGCCGCCTCGGCGCGCTGGCGGGCCAGTGCCAGCATCGGCGCGGAGATGTCCAGGCCGGTGCTGTGTGTCGCCGGGCGAGCGGCGGCTGATGCCAGCAGGCTGGCGCCGGTGCCACAGCCGATATCGAGCAGTTGCGTGACGGTTTGCGGAAGCTCGGCCACCAGCAGGTCGGCCATGGGCTGGAACAGGCCGTCGAGGATGGCCTGCTGGGCGACCCAGATCTGGCCGCCAGGGCCATTCCAGAGCGCATTCTGATCAACGGGGGATGTACTGGCCATGGCCTTGTCCTGCCGGGAAGTTGCCCATAGGTTGAAGCTTGAAGGCGACTTGAGGTCAAGCCCATGCGTGAACTGGATATCGGCGAGGTGGTGAAGCGCAGCGGCGTGCCGGCCTCGACCCTGCGTTACTACGAGCAGCTCGGGTTGTTGCAGTCGCTGGGCCGTCGCGGCCTGCGCCGGCAGTACGACGAGCAGGTGCTGGAGCGCCTGGCGTTGATCGGCCTTGGCCAGTCGGCCGGGTTGTCGCTGCAGCAGATCGGGTTGTCGCTGCCGCCTCAGCGCGGATGCATTACGCTGGATCGCGAAGCCCTGCTGGCACAGGCCGATGTGCTGCAGCAGCAGATCACCCAGCTGCAGCGGGTGCGCCGCCATCTACAACGCGCGGCGGCCTGCCCGGAAGCGCAGGATGCGCGCCAGTGCGGTTCGTTCCGTAAGTTGCTGCGGGCCCAGCAGCGCCTGGCGGGTGGGTGAGAGAAGCGCATCCACGCATGGCGTGGATCTACTGCACCACGACCTCGGTAGATCCACGCCACGCGTGGATGAATCAATCGCGGGTACTGACTTCCCAGGTGGCGTGCAGCACGCCCGGCACATGCTCCATCCGCGCCAGCACCACGTCCAGCTCATCGGCACTCACGGCGGTACTGACCAGCACCGCGATCACATCGGTGGGCGCGTCGGCATGCTCGACCACCTGCACATCACCGACCGGATACTGCGCCGCTTCCAGCGCATCGACCAGGCGTTCGCGTACACGTGGCACCGCTTCGGCATCCACACTCAGGCGCACCTCGTAGGTGGCCTCGGTGGCCGTCTCGTTGATCGGGATGCGGTTGATCGCATTCACCAGCGGCCGCAGCAGGGTGTTGCCGGCGATGATCAAGACCGTCAGCAGCACGCCTTCGGCCAACATGTCCGCGCCGGTGCAGCTACCGACCGCCGCCGAGCACCACAACGTGGCGGCGGTGTTCAGCCCGCGCACGTTCATGCCTTCCTTCATGATCACGCCGGCACCGAGGAAGCCGACGCCGGAGACCACGTAGGAGATCACCCGCACCGCCTCGGCGCTGCCGGCGATGCGCATGCCCAGGTCGACGAAGGCAGCGGCGCCGACGGCGACCAGTACGTTGGTGCGCAGGCCGGCGGTGCGTTGCCGGTACTGGCGCTCGGCGCCGATCAGCGTGCCCAGCACGAAGGCGGCCAGCAGGCTGACCACGGTGTCGGCGAAGGGACCGGCCTGGAAGGTTTCAATGAAACGCATGGCCGGAGTCTACCGCGCCGACGTGACAGTAGATCCACGCCATGCGTGGATTTCGAGGGGGCCAGAAACGACTTAATCCCCTCCGTCCCATTTTTTGGGGTCAGTCGGTGTCCTCGACCCGCTCGCCCATCAGTTCGCGCTGGCGCTTGTCCAGTTCCTCGGCGTAGCGCTTGCGTACGAAGGCTTCGGAGACCACGCCCAGCACCTGGCCGTCGGCAGCGACCACGGCCAGTTCGTCGGCCTGGGTGTGGTCGAAGCGCTGCATCACGGTGACCACGTCCGCGCTTGGCAGCAGTGACACGTCGCGGTTTTCCGCCAGTTCGCCGATCGTGGTTTCGGGCTTCACGCCGTCGCCGTACACGCGCGGAATCTGCACGATCCCGGCGTAATGGCCTTCGCTGTCGATCAGGATCACGCGGCTGCCCGAGCCCAGCGGGAAGCGCTGGCGGAAGGCGGCGGCATCGAGGTCGGCCGGGGCGGTGGCCACGCCCTTGCGCATCAACCGGCCGGCGTTGAGGTTCTGCACCCAGCCCACGTCGCGGGCGCTCTTGATGGTCTCGCCGCGCAGGTGCATGCGCCAGGTCGAGAACGAATAGCCGAACCACTGCCGCACGAGCGTGCTGGAGACCAGCACCGCGCTCATCACCACGCTGGTCAGCAGGAAGTCGTGGGTGCCTTCCAGCACCAGCATGGCCATGGTCATCGGTGCGCCCACCACCGCAGCGGCCAGTGCGGCCATGCCGGCCAGCGCGGCGGAGGTGGCGTCGATCACCGGCACGCCGGTGGCCATGGCGAGCAGGCCGGCGAACAGGGCACCGACCAGGGTGCCCATGAACAACGAGGCGAAGAACAGGCCACCGCGGAAGCCGAAGCCCAGCGAGATGCCCGAGGCCAGGCACTTCAGGGTCAGCAGGCCGCCGATCCAGATCAGCGGCAGATGCGTGGTCAGGTCCAGGTGCAGCGCGCCATGGCCGGACGACAGCACCTGTGGGCTGGCCAGTGCCAGCGGAATCAGCAGCAGGCCGCCCACCACCGGCCGGCCCCACAGTGGCAACGGGCTGCGCTTGACCGTGCCTTCGATGGAGGCGATCAACCGCATCACCGCGATGCCGACCATCGCGCAGCAGCACCCCAGCAGACCGTAGATGGCGTAGTCGGCGGCGCGGACATCAATCGTCGAGGCCGCCGGCAGCAGGTAGGCCTCGATGCCGGCCTGGTCGGCCACGAACGCGCCGGCCAGTGCGGCGACCGCGACCGGGGCGAGTGCGGCCGGGGTATAGGCGCCGATGACGATCTCGAAGGCGTAGAACGCACCGGCCAAGGGTGCACCGAAGGCGGCGGCGATGGCACCGGCGGCACCGGCGCCGACCAGGATGCGCACATCGTTGCGACGCAGGCGCATCACCCGTCCCAGCTGCGAGCCGCTGCCGGCGCCCATCTGCGTATAGGAAGCCTCCAGCCCGACCGAGGCGCCACAGCCGTTGGACAGCAGGGTCTGGGTCAGCACGATCAGGTTGTCGCGCATCGACATGCGGCCGCCATGCAGGGCGTTGGCTTCCACCGCATCCAGCAGGGGCCGCTTGAGCCGGGTGGCAGCCAGGCTGACCAGCCCGACCAGCAGGCCACCGAGCGGCAGCACCAGCAGCGCGGTCCAGGTCAGCGAGGGCAGGGAGCTCAGGCGCATGCCTTCGTCCAGTCCGTACAGGGTGCCCTGCAGCGAGCGTGCGATGCCGGACTGCAGCAGGGTCAGGTAGCCGGCGATCAGGCCGACCAGCAGGGCAAGCGCAATGAACCACAGGTCACTGCCGCGCAGGCGCAGGCGCAGGCCCTGGAAGGCCGCATGCAGGCGCGATGGCGAAACAGGCAGTGACATGGTGGCGGCATGATACGCCGCCACCGTGATCGCCGCCGTCACTGCATCGGGCGGTTACCGGCTCAGAAGCGGTAGCGGCCCTGCAGGTAGAAGGTGCGTGGCGCGGCCACCATGCGGCCGGCGTTGCCATCGACGTTGCGGGTGTACCAGCGCTTGTCGGCCAGGTTGTTGACGCCCAGCGCGATCTCGCTGTCACCCAGTCCCGGCACCTGCCAGGCCACCTGCGCGTTCCACAGGCGCACGCCCGGCACGCGGCCCACGCGCGCATCGGCGCTCTCGGCCCAGGTGTTGGCCGCATCGGAGAACTGGCCGCTCTGGTGGGTGCTGGAGACATTGAAGGTCCAGCCGGCCAGTGCATAGCGTGCGCCGACGCTGTCGGTGTCGCGCGAGTAGAACGGCACGTCCAGGCCACGGTTGTCACCGGACTGCTGGATCGCCTTGGTCCAGGTGTAGTTGGCGTACAGCTCCAGCCCGGCCAGCGCACTGCCCTCGGCGAAGTGGTACTCCAGCGCGCTTTCCACGCCCTTGTGGTCGGTGGCGCCGATGTTCTGGAAGGTCGGCGGGGTGATGCCCGGCACCTGCAGGATCTGGTTGTCGAAGCGCATCTTGAACACGGTCACTTCCGCGCGCAGTGCACCGCCCTGCCAGCGCGCACCGAGTTCGGTGGTCTTGGCGATTTCCGGATTCAGCGGGTTGCTGGCGGTCTGTGAGTTCAGCTGGATGTTCTGCACCGGCCCGAACGAGGTGGTGTAGTTGCCGAACACGGTCAGCTGCGGGGTCAGCAGATAGGCGACGTTGAGCGAGGGCAGGGCCTTGTCGTTGCGGCTGCTGAAGGTCGCCGCACCCCCGGCCTGGCGGCGGTCCATGTCGATCCACTCCATGCGCACGCCCGGGGTGATCCGCCACTGGCCGATCGCGATGCGGTCGTCAATGTAGAAGGCATGTGCGTCGGTGGCGTTGTCGAAGCGGTTGGTTGCGCTGGCCACACCGGTACGGCGGGTGACGGTGTAGCTGCGGTCGTTGCCGCGCTCGCGCAGGAAGCGGTAGCCGGCGGTGATGTCGTGCACACTGGCGCCCCAGTGCAGGCGCTGGGTGTAGCGCGGCTCGATGCCGAGCACACGGTAGTCGCGCGGCTGCACGGTCAGCTGGGTATTGGCGGCGTTGATCAGTGAGCTGGCACGGCTGCTTTCGTTGTAATAGGCCAGTACCTCGAACTCGCTGTTGGCCGAGAGCGTATTGGTGTAGCCCAGGTCGATGCCGGTGCGGTGGCCTTTCCAGAAATCGGTGGGGCGGGTGTTCTGGAACGGGTCGGCCTCGTACTGCGCGCGGGTCAGGCCGCCCGGGGTCAGCGAGCGCACATCGTAGTAGGAGAGCTTGGCGCGCAGTTCCTGCTGTTCGTCGATGGCGTACGCGAACTTCAGCGCGAGGTCGTTGAAACGGTCATCGCTGCCCTGGCGCCAGCCGCGGCCATCTTGGCCGGAATACAGCAGGGCCGCGCCCAGGCCGTTGTCGCCGGTGCCGCCGAGGAAGGCGTTGTACTGGGTGCTGTCACCGCCGCCATGGTCGTAGGCGGTGTAGCGCACGCCCGCTTCGCCGTGCAGGCCGGCCCCGGTGGGAATGGCACGGGTGCTGAAGTTGATGATGCCGCCCACGTTCTGCGGGCCGTAGCGCACCGCGCCGCCGCCGCGCACCACGTCGATCGATTCGATGTTGGACAGGCTGGTCGGCGCGAACGACAGCTGCGGCTGGCCATACGGCGCCACCGCCAGCGGTACACCATCCAGCAGTACAGTCGAGCGCGGCGAGTAGCGCCCAGTCAGGCCACGCACGCCGATGTTCAGCGAGACCGAACTGCCGGCGGTGCCGGAGTTGTCGGTGACCTGCACGCCGGGGATGCGGCGCATGGCATCGCCGATGCTGGCCGCGCCGCTGGCCTCGATGCGCTGGCGGTCAACCACGGTGCGCGCGCCGGCAAAGCGCTTGACGCTGTCATGCAGGCCGGTGCCCAGCCAGCTGCCGGAGACCTGGATGCTGTCCAGCGTGGTGGCACCGTCCTGGGCGAAGGTGTTGGCAGCCGGAAGCAGGCACAGGGCGAGGGCTGCGGCCAGCGGCAGGCGGGCCGTTTGCGGGGCGTGGATGGGCATCGATGCAGGTCGTGGAAGGGCGTAAATGAGAATTATTGCTGATTCCATTCGCCAATGGAATGCGCCTCCGGTTCATGCTGATGGGCCGGTGGTAAAGTGGGTGATTGCTTCCTGACTCGCTGAGATCTGCCATGTCCCAAGCCGCTTTCTACCCCGTCGGAACCCCTGGCAAGCCGTGGGGAGCGGCGGAACGGGAGGCGTGGCGTGGCCGCCAGCAGCGCCTGCGTCGCTATGACGAGGAAGTGCTGCCGCGCATCGAGGCACTGGCTTCGCGCTTCGACAAGGTGGCCTATGGCCAGCTCGACTACGCCGGCGAGACCTACACACTGTTCGCCCTGCGCAGCCGCGACTGGAACCCGGCGCTGCCGGCCGCGCTGGTCACCGGTGGCGTGCATGGCTACGAGACCAGCGGCGTGATGGGCGCGCTGGAGTTCCTCGAAAAGCACGCTGCCGACTATGCCGGCAAGGCAAACCTGTTGGTGGCGCCGTGCGTGAATCCGTGGGGCTTCGAGCGCATCAACCGCTGGAACTTCGATGCGATCGACCCGAACCGCAACTTCCGCGCCGATGGCCCGGCCCGCGAGTCGACCGCGTTGATCGAACTGGTCGCACCGATCAAGGACCAGTTCGTACTGCACATCGACCTGCACGAAACCACCGACAGCGACGAGAGCGAGTTCCGCCCGGCGCTGGCGGCGCGTGATGGCAAGCCGTTCGAGCCAGGCCTGATTCCCGATGGCTTCTATCTGGTGGACGACAGCGAGGCCCCGCAGGCGGCGTTCCAGCAGGCGGTGATCGCCGCAGTGGAAAAGGTTACCCACATTGCGCCGGCCGACGAGAAGGGCGAGATCATCGGTTCGCCGGTGGCGGCGCATGGCGTGATCGAGTACCCGCTGGTGAAGCTGGGCCTGTGCGCCGGCATTACCGGGGCGAAGTACACCACCACCACCGAGGTCTACCCAGACAGCCCGCGGGCGACCCCGCAGCAGTGCAATGACGCGCAGGTGGCAGCCGTGTGCTCGGCGCTGGATTACGCGCTCGCCCATCGTTGATCGGTAGTGCCGGCCGCTGGCCGGCAACTGAAAAAGGGGACGGAGGGGATTAAGTCGTTTGTGCCACAAACGACTTAATCCCCTCCGTCCCCTTTTTTGGTTTACCCCAGCGCCTCGGCCCACCAGAGTGCGGCTGGGCCTGGCGGCGTGTCGCGGCGCCACAGCAGGTCGCTGTGGATGCGCCGCGGCCAGCCGGGCAGCAGCAGTTCCACCATCCGCCCGCGGTCGTAGCGCTGTACCAGTGCGCGCGGCAGTTCGGCCCAGCCGAGGCCGTCCTCGGCCATTTCCATCACCATCAGGTAGTCGGTGGCGGTCCAGGCCAGGCCGGTGACCACGCGGGATTGATCGACTTCCGCGCTCAAGCGCACCTGTCTATGCCGCGCCAGCTGTGCGGCGGCGCGACGGCCAGCGCTGGCCAGCGGATGCTCGCGCGCCACATACACCGACAGTTCGCTGTGGTGCGCCAGCGGACGTGCCACCAGTCCGTCCGGATAGTGCTCCTGCCGTGGCAGCAGACCCAGCGCGGCGCGTCCGTTGCTCACCAGTTCCAGCACGTCCTCGCCCTCGGCATCCAGCCATTCCAGCTCGATCTCCGGGAATGCCTCGGCGAAGCGTTGCAGCACCCGTTGTTCCGGGTCCAGTTGGTAGACGTCGGAGAATGCCACGGTCAAGCGCGGCTCGACCGGTGCGGCCAGGCGCACGCTCAACTGCTGCAGGCGGGCATCGGCAGCCAGGATTTCCTGCGCGTGCCCAAGTACCTGGCGCCCGGCCTCGGTCAGCTGCGGGTAGCGCCCGCTGCGGTCGAACAGGCTCACGCCCAGGTCGGCTTCCAGGTGGGCGATGGCGGTGCTGACCGTCGATTGGGTCTTGCGCAGGCGTCGCGCCGCCGCCGAGAACGAGCCCAGCGCCGCGGCTTCCACGAAGGCCTGCAGGGATTCAGGGGAGTAGGGCATTGATCCATCGCTCCTGTCGATGGAATCCATTTTGATACCACCGTAAAAGGCGATGATACTTGCTTCCGTCGCCCCCGTCTGCGGGGCGTTCCGGACCCTCCACGCTCGGCGTGGATCCATTGATGAGGCGGCGTGGTCCCCGCCCTGCAAGGAGCTTCACATGTCCCGTACTGTTCCCGCCCGTGGCGCGCTGGTCGCCTGGGCCTGCCTGACCGTGGCGATCGTCGCCGAAGTGGTCGGCACCTCGTTCATGGCCCATGCCGCTCGCGATGGTGGCTGGACCGGCTATCTGGTCATGGCCGGCGCGCTGGCGCTGTCCTACTTCTTCCTGGCGCAGTCGGTGCGCCGCATCGCCGTGGGCGTGGCCTATGCGGTATGGGAAGGCCTCGGCCTGACCCTGCTCACTGTGGTCGGCCTCACCGTCTTCGGTGAAAGCCTGTCGCTGCAGCAGCTGGCCGGCCTGGTGCTGGCAGTGGTCGGCATCGTCTGCGTCACCCTCGGGGAGGCGCACTGATGAATACCCTGGCCCTGTTTTTCGTGATCTGTTCGGCCTTGATCGACGTCGCCGCCAACATGATGGTGGCCAAGTCGGAAGGTTTCCGCCGCTGGCGCTGGGGCGTCGCTGCGATCGTCATGGTCTGGATCGCCTTCGCCCTGCTCGGCCAAGCGGTGCGCTACATGGACCTGGCTACCGCCTATGCGATGTGGGGTGCGATCGGCGTGATCGGTACCGCCACCTGCGGCCGCCTGTTGTTCGGCAACCGCCTGCGTCCGATCGGCTGGGTCGGAATTGCGCTGGTCACTATTGCAGTGCTGCTGCTGAGTACCGCGAAGTGATGCATCGTTGCGCCAACCAAGGTTGGCGCCTACCAGAACCACGGTTGGCCCCTTCCAGAGCGTGAGCGGCCGCAAGCAAGCGCCCCGGGGATGATCTCCCCGGGGCGTTGCTGTTTCTGAAGCACTCAGAAGCGTGCGGTGAAGTTCAGCCGCGTGGTGCGCCCCGGGCCCGGCATCAGGCTCATCGCCAGCGTGTCCATGTAGTAGGTGTTGCGCAGGTTGCTGACCACCAGCTCCACTTCGCTGCGCGGCGTGAACTGCCAGCGCGCATAGAAGTCATAAATCGCGGTCGGCAGGTAGATGTTCTGCAGGCCGGTCGAGCCGGTGGTGTTCCAGGGCTTGTCCAGTTCGTGGGTGGGGCCGCTGTTGTAGGTGCGGCGGATGCCGGTATCCAGCCGCTTGTCGAACAGGCGGAAGCCCAGCGTGCTGTGAATCGAGTACTTCGGTGGGTTCTGCGCGTTGACGAACGAGGTGCCGAAGCCGCCGTCCACGCATTCCGGAGTGGTGTCCAGCTTGCTCCACTTCGCATAGGGGTCTTCGCGCAGGCGCTTGGCGGTGGCCGCATCGCAGGTACGCGCGCGCTGGTAGTAGCTGGCCGACAGGTCCAGGTAGGCGATGCCGGCGTCATAACCGGATTGCAGCTCATAGCCGGACACGGTGTAATTGTCGACGTTGTCGACGTAGAACGCCCAGTTGCTGGAATCGAAGCGACGGGTGATCGCGTTGTCGATATCGTTCTTGAACCAGGCGACCTTGAACGCCAGGCGATCACCGTCACGCCAAAGGTCCTGCTTGAGCAGGCTGAAGCCGATGTCCCACGAGCGGTTCTTCTCCGGCTTGAGGTCGGCCACCGGTGCCGAGGTGCTGTTGCCCAGCGTCGACTCGAACAGGCTGGGCATCTTCCAGCCCTGCGCGTACTTCACGTAGAAGAACATGTCCTCGTCGAGGTTGAAGCGTGCTTCGGCATAGGGCGCGAAGCCGTGGCCGGAGCGCCGGATCGCCGGCTTGTAGCCCCAGGCAGTGGGAATCTGCTTGGTATAGAAGCCGTTGGCGCCGCGCGGATCGGGAATGAAGCCGTCGAAATCGTAGGCCTGGCCCAGCGTGCTGTCGCCATAGGGCGTAGCGCGCAGCGAGTCATAGGTGTAATTGCCCTGGGCATCCGGGTACCACTCCTTGTACCAGCCGGGCAGCAGCTGGCCGCCCTTGCTCAGGCGCGCGAAGGTGTAGCGCAGGTCGCGCGATTCACTGACGAAGGCCACGCGGTTGCGGTCGCGGGTGCGGTAGTCGGTGAAGCGGCCGCCCGCGGTCAGCGACAGCCAGTCCCACGGCTGCCACTGCAGTGATGCCACCACGCTGGCTTCGCGGCGCGTGCCCGAGCGCAGGTAGCGGTTGTTGTTGAAATCCACCGGCAGCACCGGTGAGTTGGGCGCCGTGTCCTCGTGCTGGAAGGACGCGCCATAGCGCAGCGTCCAGTCGCCCAGAGCATTGCTGAAGCGCGTGGTGTTGCTGCTGTCCACGCCCCAGCGCTGGGTCTTCACGTCCGACTGCAGTCCCGGGCCGTAGGTTTCGCCCAGCGTGTCCGGCATCTGGTCGTTGGGCACGTCCTTGAACAGCGGCGTGTTGGCGATGTTGCTATTGAACATGCGGCTGGTGGCGGTGGTAAACCACAGCGTGCTGCTCAGGTCCAGCCACGGATGTGCCTCGGGCCGGTAGCGGTGGCGCAGCGAGGTGGCGTTGACCCGCATTTTTCCCGGCTCGAACTGGAACATGGTGTTGGCCTTGTCCACGTAGGTCACCCATTCATTGGACTCACCCACGCGTCCGATCGCCGACGGCATGATCTCGCCGAAGCTGGAGTTGAAGTAGCGGTGGCTCAGCTCCAACCGCTGGTCCGGGTTGGGCGTCCAGGTGAATTTCAGCAATGCCGATTCGTTGTCGGTATGCGTGTTGAGCACTTCATCGCCCGGATGGAAGAGCTTGGATACGGCCTGGCTGGACATGCCGGTACCGCCGCTGGACAGGTGCTGGTTGTCGTAGCGATGCGCACCGTTGCTGCCGGCGAAGAAGTTGCCCTGGCGGCGCCGCGCATAGGCCGCGACCAGCTGCCAGTCTTCGCCACGCTGGGCGAAGGCCACGCTGCCATTCCAGTCGCGGGGGTCGCGCAGGCTGTTGCGGTTGTCGCT
Organism: Stenotrophomonas mexicanensis; assembly: GCF_032911605.1. NCBI lineage: Bacteria > Pseudomonadati > Pseudomonadota > Gammaproteobacteria > Lysobacterales > Lysobacteraceae > Stenotrophomonas > Stenotrophomonas mexicanensis. The sequence goes on along the minus strand of NZ_JAWJTG010000008.1, from coordinate 13,863 downwards.
GCCGCGCGCGATCTGCTTGAAGGTGCGGGTGCGGTCGATGCTGTTGTCGGCCACGCCGCCGCGCATGCGCAGGCCCCAGGTCTGGCCATCATCGAGGATGTCATCGACGTTCAACGTTTCCATGTAGACCACGCCGCCGATCGCGCTGGCGGCGTTGGCGGCCAGGCTCGGTCCCTTTTCAATGCTGACCGCACTGATCAGATCGGGATCGAGATAGCTGCGCTGCTGCACGCCGGCATAGCCGCGGTACACGTCGATGGCCTGCTGGCCGCCGTCGATGATCACCGGCACCCGGTTCTGGCCCTGCAGGCCGCGGATGTTGACGTCCAGCGCACCGCCGTTGCGAACGTCAGCGGTGTGCACGCCCACCGCACCGGCCAGCACGTCGCCGATCGACTGGCCGCGGAAGCGTTCCAGTTGCTGATGGTCCAGGTGCACGCGGGAGCCGCTGTCACGGTAGACCGCATCGGCATCGGCGAGGCCCCACGGTGAAGCGCCTTCGCTGGCCTGGCCAGCCACGCGCAGGGTGCCGATCTGGCGTACCCCGGCTTCAGCGGTGGGTGCCGCCTGCAGCACCACACCGCTGGCATCACGCTGGAAGGCCAGGCCGGTGCCGGCCAGCAGCTGCGCCAATGCGGCGTCAGTACCGAGCGTGGCCTGCACGCCGCTGCTGTGGCGGCCGCGGGTCAGGCGCGCATCGGCAGCGATCGACAGGCCCGACTGCTGGCCGAACGCGGTCAGGGCCTGGTCGAGCGGGCCAGCCGGGATCTGCCAGCGAATGGCGACCGCAGTGTCCTGTGCATGGGCGGCGGCCGGCAGCAGGCACGGGAAGGCCATGGCCAGGCACAGCGCGATGGCCAGGGGGCGAGGGGAGGGGCAGGGCAGTTTCATGGGGGCGGCAACATCCGCAATGGGTTCCCTTGTAATGCCCGGTGAGCGCGCAGAAAGGGAACCGCGATTTCAAAGCGGACGCACGACGGTCCACCACGGCCAGCGCTGCTCGATGCGGATCGGCAGGGCGCGGGCCAGCAGATGCAGCGCTTGGGTGCTGTCCAGGCGGGGCAGTACTGCCGTGACCTTCAATGCGGCGAGCGCCGGATCACAACCCAGATAGCCCTGATGGTGGCGGGCCAGCTCATCGATGACGCGGACCAAAGGCGTGTTCTGTACCTGCAGGCGTCCGTCCTGCCAGTCACCGCGCAGAGGATCGGCAGCGACCGTTGTGAGCCCGCCCATCGGGCCGATCCGCACCGCGCCTCCGGCAGCCACATCCAGCGCCACACCGAACATCGGCAGGCAGCGCACCACGCCCTCGAACACATCCAGGCGGCTGCCCTGCGCCTCACGACCGACCGCGAAGCGGGTGCCGATCGGCTGCAGGCGTGCGCCCGGCACATGCACGGTCAACGGCTGGCCGGCGAACGCAGGGTGATGGCCGGTCTGCAGCAGCAGCTCGCCACGCAGCAGATGCAGGGCGCGGCGGCCGCTGCCGATGTCGATGTCGATGGTGACTTCGCTGTCGGCGTTGAGCCACAACTGGCTGCCATCAATCAGTCTCCAGTGCCCGGTGCGCCCGGCAACGGTGCGCTGCGTCTGCAGGCCGCGTTGCGCCTGCAGGCCATGCAGGCCCAGCAGTGAAACCGCGCCGATGCCAAGTGCACCACCGAGGCTGCGCAGAGCCTGCCGGCGACGACGGCCTGCGGCATCCAGCGCGGTGGCGGCGGCCGGCGCCGACAGGGGCGCAAAGGACTGCCAGACCGACTCGACTCGACGCCACGCATCGGCGTGGCCGGCATCAGCCTGCAGCCATGCGCGCCAGCGGTACTGCTCGTCATCAGTCCAGCCCTGCTCGCGCAGCGCGAACCACTCTGCCGCCTGCTCCAGTGCCGGGCTGGCCAATGCGGCATTCATGCCGTGGCATCGCCGGACAGGCGCAGGCAATGCAGCATCGCCTGCGCCATGTATTTCTTGACCATGCGCTCGGACACGCCCAGCTGTTGGCCGATTTCCGCATAGCCCAGGCCGGACAGCCGGGCCAGCAGGAACGCACGGCGTGGCCGCTCGGCCAGGCCGGCCAGCATGTCGGCGATGGCGTGCAGCAGTTGCAGTGCCTGCGTGCGTTCTTCCGCCGATGGATGCACCGGCTCCGGCTGCGCGGCCAAGGCCGTCAGATAGGCGCGCTCCAGGTCCGCGCGCTGCCAGTGGTTGACCAGCAGGGCGTGCGCGATAGTGCTTAGATAAGCACGTGGCAGGCGCAGTTCGGAGGGATCGACGCGTCGGCTGAGCAGGCGCACGAAGGTGTCCTGGGTCAGGTCGGCGGCGCAGTCGGCGTTGTGGGTGCGGCGGCGCAGCCAGCCCAGCAGCCAGCCATGGTGTTCGCGGTAGAACCCCGCCAGCGCGGTGCTGGAGGCGGCGGGCACGGCCATCGGCATCGATCATTAATGAGAATGATTCCCATTATAGTGTGATCGGGAGGTGTACGACAAACCCTGTGCAGGGGGACAACGGCCAGGGCGTTTGCGATGACCGCCGGGCTCGCCGACACTGCGGTCTTTCCGCAGGGAGTGCCCGCATGTTCAGCCACATCACCGTTGGAACCAACGACATGGACGTCGCGCATCGCTTCTACGATGCCCTGTTCACCGCATTGGGCGCCCGTCCCGGTGTCTTCGATGACAAGGGGCGCCTGGTGTATTTCAAGGACGGCCGCATGTTCATCGTCACCGCACCGATCGATGGTGAGCCGGCCTGCCATGCCAATGGCGGCACCATCGGCTTCACCCTGGACAGTGCCGATGCCGTGCGTGGCTGGCAGGACGCAGGCGTAAGCAACGGTGGCACCGCCATCGAAGACCCGGCCGGCATCCGCAACATGGCCGGGCGGCAGCTGTTTCTGGCCTACCTTCGCGATCCGGATGGCAACAAGCTGTGCGCGGTGCATGTGATGTCGTGATTGGACAGTACGCGCGTGGCCGCGATGCACGCGGTCCGCGCGCGGCTGCGCTCGCAGGCACGCTTCGGCGCGCGCGTGATAACACGGAATGGTGGACCGGGCCTGTGACCACAGGCTGCAACTTCATGCTCTGTCCACTGCGGTTCAGCCAGAATCGGTCGGCTAACCCTTTGATCTACCGGAGAACGCCGCCCCATGGAAGTACTGGAGCCGCAACAATCCCCGGTGCGCACCCTTCGACCTGTGTTCGCCTTCGCGGCGATTGTTGTCGTGGCGTTCGCGCTGTTTGTCAGCCTGTTCCCGCTCGGTGCGGGCCGCCTTCTGGTCAAGGCGCAGGACTGGGCCGCACTCAATGTCGGCTGGTACTACCTGCTGGCGATGACCCTCTACCTGGTGTTCGTGGTCGGCGTGGCGCTGTCCAAGTACGGTGGCATCAAGCTCGGTGCCGACCATGACGAGCCGGAGTTCAGCTATCTCTCCTGGGCCGGCATGCTGTTCGCCGCCGGCATCAGCATCACCCTGTTCTTCTTCTGTGTCTCCGAACCGCTGACCCATTACCTGCAGCCGCCGCAGGGCGATCCGGCGGCCGGTGAGGCCGGCGCGCGCCAGGCCATGCAGCTGCTGTTCCTGCACTGGGGCCTGCATGGCTGGGGCGTGTTCGCACTCGCGGCGATGGCGATGGCCTACTTCGCCTACCGCCACAACCTGCCGCTGGCCCTGCGTTCGGCGCTGTACCCGCTGATCGGCAAGCGCATCAATGGCCCGATCGGCTATACCGTGGACGCGTTGGGCATTGTCGCCACCGTGTTCGGCATCGGCGCCGACATGGGCTTCGGCGTGCTGCACCTCAACGCTGGCCTGTCGCACCTGTTCAACATCCCGCACTCCAACCTGGTGCAGATCATCCTGGTGGTCAGCATGATGGGCGCGGCGGTGGCCGTGGCCGTTTCAGGCGTGGAGAAGGGCGTGCGCTGGATGGCCAACATCAACATGCTGCTGGCGATCGCGCTGGTGCTGTTCATGCTGTGCGCCGGCCCCACCCAGTACCTGCTCAGCACGCTGATGCAGAACCTGGGCGACTACCTCGGCAGCGTGGTCGGCAAGAGTTTCGATGTGTACGCCTATGGCGGCCGACCGGAATGGCTGGGCGGCTGGACGGTGTTCTACTGGGCCTGGTGGATCGGCTGGGCGCCGTTCGTCGGCCTGTTCATCGCCCGCATCTCGCGTGGCCGCACCATCCGCGAATTCGTGTTCGGCGTGCTGCTGATCCCGCTCGGCTTCACCCTGGCGTGGCTGTCGATCTTCGGCAACAGTGCACTGGACCAGGTGCTGCACCATGGCCAGCAGCAACTGGCGCAACTGGCGGTAGATGATCCACCCACCGTGCTGTATGCCCTGCTGGATGGGTATCCGTGGAGCAAGGCAGTGATCGCGGTGACGGTGTTCGTCAGTTTCATTTTCTTCGTGACATCGGCTGACTCCGGCGCGGTGGTGCTGTCCACGTTGTCCTCGCATGGCGGGGCGCCGGAGGATGATGGTCCGCGTTGGCTGCGCGTGTTCTGGGGCACGGTAATCGCGGTGCTGACCGCCGGGTTGCTGCTGGCCGGCAGCATCGATGCGCTGAAATCGGCGGTGGTGCTGGCGTCGCTGCCGTTCTCGGCGGTGTTGTTGCTGATGATGTGGGGCCTGACCCGCGCCTTCAGTGACGAATCGCACCGCAAGCGCGCGCTGCAGTACCGTCCCTCGCCGCTGATCGGTGACGACCGCCACCACCAGGGCTGGCGCCAGCGCCTGAGCCAGGCCATGCACTTCCCGGTGCGCGACCAGGTCTACCGCTTCATGGACGACACCGTGAAGCCAGCGATGGAGGCGGTGGCCGAGCAGCTGCGCGGGCAGGGCTGGGATGTGGCCACGCGGTTCGAGGCCGGTGACATGGAGTTGACGGTGAATCACGGCGAGCAGCAGGACTTCCTGTACCGGGTGATCCTGAGTGGCTACCTGACGCCGTCGTTCGCCGCGCAGCAGCTGCGCAACCAGCGCTACTACCGCGCTGAAGTGCATCTGTACGAAGGCAGCCAGGACTACGACCTGGTGGGCTACAGCCGCAAGCAGATCATCAACGACATCATCAGCCAGTACGAACGGCACCTGCAGTTCCTGCACCTGAGCCGCTGATGCACGTTGATGGTAGTGCCGGCCCCTGGCCGGCAACGCGAACGGGGCGGCGCATCACCGCCGCCCCGATATCGCATCAGAACCGGTAGCGCGCCCCCAGCGAGACGAACTGCCCGCGCAGGTTGTACTGGCTGATGTCGAAACCATTGGAGCCGCCGGCCGGGTCGAACGGCGGGTCCTTGTCGGTCAGGTTCAGCACCGACAGCGACAGCGTGGTGTTGGGAATACCTTCGTAGGCGATGTAAAGATCCAGCTGGTGATACGGCTTGATGCGGTCACGCAGCCCCGGGTTGCTGGTGACCGTCGCCACACGCTGGTCGTAGCCGCTCACGTACTGCAGGCTCAGCGTGCTGCTCCAGTCGCCCACCGCCCAGTTCACCGAGGTGGTGCCGCGGGTGCGCGGCAGCGCGCCGTGGCGGTTGTTGCCAGCACCTTCATACGGGGCCTGGCCGGCCACCAGTGGCTGCTTGAAGCTGAGCAGGTGGGTCCAGCTGCCGGCCACGGTGAAGCTGCCCCAGCCATCGGTGCGGAAGGTGTGGTTGGCGTCCAGGTCCAGGCCCGAGGTGGTCAGCTCGCCCTGGTTGGCGTACTGGTTGGTTATGAACTGGATGCGCCCCTGTGCATCGCGCTGCACGCGCCCGGGGAACAGCGTCGGGTTGTCGACGATGAACTGCGCGCTGTCCGGCTTGACCAGGTTGTCCTGCTCGATGCGGTACCAGTCCAGGCCGATGCTGGTATCGCCATCCGGTGACCACACCGCACCCACGTTGAAGTTGCGCGAGCGTTCGGCCTTCAGGTCCGGGTTGCCGGTGCGGATGTTGGTCACGCCACGGCTGCCGCCGGGCTGCAGCGGATCCAGTGGATCGATCACCGAGCCGTAGCTGACGGTCTGGCCCGGCGCGATTTCCGGCAGCGACGGCGCACGGAAGCCACGCGAGAACGAGCCGCGCAGCAGCAGGCTGTCCAGCGGCTGCCAGCGCAGCGCCACCTTCGGCGAGAACGCCTTGCCGAAATCATCGTAACGGTCGCCGCGACCGGCCAGCTGCAGTTCCAGCGTGCGGTGCAGTGGCACGCTCAGCTCGGCGTAGGCAGCGCTGACCTGCCGTTCGCCGTTGACCACGTTGATCGCCGGGCGCAGCTCGGTGCCCGACAGCACCTGTGCACTGGTACGTGCGTCCAGTGATTCCTTGCGGAACTCGGCACCCCAGGCGAAGCCGACCGCACCGGCCGGCAGCTCCCACAGCGAGGTCGAGGCCTTCACATTCAACGAGTGCAGCTTGTACCAGCCCGGGCGCTTGGTCTGCAGGCGCAGTGCATCCAGCGCCCCTGGCGTGCTGGACGGGTTGAGGAAGTTGTAGCTGCCATCGCGCAGGATCTGCTCGAACGCGTAGCGGTTGACGAAGTTGTCGACGTACTCGCGCTGTGCACTCTGCGAGGTCAGCGCCGCCACTTCCCAGTCCCAGCGCTCGCCGCTGCCGCGTACGCCGGCCAGGGCGCGGTAGAACACCTGGGTGTTGTCCTTCAGGCGCGGGCCGAGATCGAAGAAGGTGTACTCGAACGGCAGCGGCGTGCTGCCGGGGTTGTTCGGGTGACCGACCGGCAGCACCGCCGGCACATCGATCAGGGTGCCGGTGGCCGGGTTGTAGGCACGCAGGCCCGGCCCGACGGTCAGCGGCGCGCTGAAGATCTGGTCGGCCTTGTTGTGGCTGTACAGCACATCGGCGAAGGCCTCGACGCTGTCATTGAAGCGGTAGGTCGCACTCAGCGACGCCTGCAGGCGCTCGGCGCCGGGCTGCAGGGTCTTGAACGGCTGCGCATTGAAGGCGCAGGCCTGGCCGGGCAGGGTGCTGCCGAAGTCGCTGTACGGGCGCAGCTGGCTGCCGTCGGGGCAGTTGCCGAACGGCTGCGGCGCACGCGGGTTGCTCAGCCAGTTGCCACCGGCAGTGGACCACCCGGGCAGGCGACCACCGGGCTTGTCGCGGAAATCGCCGCTGCGGGTATAGGCGCGGTCATCGCCATCAAGCCGGTCGCGCTTGAGCAGGTCCAGCCCGAACAGCACGTTCCAGCCCTGCTGTTCCAGATCACCGAAGCCGGCCAGCAGGTTGGCCTTGCGTTCGTCGAGGCCGCCCTGGGTGGCGGTACCGAAGCCGCCGCCGACTTCCACGCCCTGGAAGTTCCTGCGCAGGATGATGTTGATGACGCCAGCGATGGCGTCGGAGCCGTACACCGCCGAGGCGCCATCCTTCAGCACTTCGATGCGCTCGACCGCACTGATCGGCAGTGCGTTGAGGTCGACGAAGGTGTCCTGGGTATTGAGTGCGAAGCCGAAGTTGGACACCCGATAGCCGTTGACCAGCACCAGCGTGTTCTTCGGCGACAGGCCGCGCAGGCCGATCGAGGCCGAGCCGGCGGCGAAGCTGCCGGTGTACTGTTCGTCGAAACTGTTGCCGGCATTGGCCGACAGGTTGCGCAGCACGTCGGTGAGGGTGGAGCGGCCGGTCTGCTCGATCTGTTCGCGGCTGACGATCTGCACCGGGTTGGGCCCGGCGGTATCGCTGCGTTTGATGTTGGAGCCGGTCACCAGCACAGTGCCGAGGGTGGTGCTGTCCTTGCCGGTGTCGGCGGTTTCAGCGGCGCCGGCAGCGCTGGCGGAGAGGCCCAGCGCGATCGCGCCGGCAAGCAGGTTCAGGGTGGTGCGGTACATGGAAGCGACAACGCCGAACGGGGGAGGAGCCGTCAGTACCGCACGCAGGTACATGCGCCTTCCAATGACGAAAGCGCATTCAGTTATACATCACAGGTTCTTAACGAAGTGGCTGCTTCTTGCTCTCGGTGGGTGCGGACCGTTGGTCCGCACGCTCCTGTAGAGCCGAGCCTACGCTCGGCTCCGCACACTGACAGGAAAGCAGCCGAGCATGGCTCGGCTCTACAGAAGGCAGTGCCAGCCCATCACGGCCGCAGCAGCACCTTGCCATTGCGGCCCGAACCCGCACCGGCCTTTGCTGCCTGGGCGATGTCGTCCAGTGCGAAGATCTGCTCCACCGGCAGGGTCAGTTCGCCGCTCGCCGCGCGCTTCAGCAGTTCGCCAACCAGCCGGCGCTTGTCCTCCACCGCCATCGCCTGGCTGACCTTGCTGCCCCAGAAACCCTTCACCGTGGCTTCCTTGTAGATCAGGCCGCCGGCGGGAATGCGCATGGGTTCGCCGCTCATCACACCGAACGACACCAGGGTGCCGTGGTGGCCAAGCAGGTCGACCAGATCGCCGCTGGCGTCGCCGCCGATGGAATCCACCGCGGCCGCGGCCTGCGCTTCGCCGGTCGCCTCACGCACGCGATCCTTCCAGCCGTCCACCGAGGTGTCGAACACATGATCGATGCCCAGCACTTTCAACTGTGCGACCGCATCGGCATTGCGCACCAGGTTGGCCACATGCACGCCACGCGCCCGCGCCAGCATCGCCAGCGATTTGCCCACCGCGCCGTTGGCGGTGTTCTGCACGACCCACTGGCCTGCTTCGACGTGCAGGAATTCCAGCAGCATCAGCGCGCTCAGCGGCATGGCGATCAGCTGCGCGGCCATTTCGTCCGGGATCGCCTCCGGCATCGGAATGACCATGCGAGCCGGTGCGATGAAGGCCTCAGCCCAGGTGCCGTGCACCGAGGCGGCGGCCACCCGCTGGCCGATCTGCAGGCCGTCGACGCCATCGCCGAGTGCATCGACCACGCCCAGTGCTTCACTGCCCCCGATCGCCGGCAGCGTTGGCTTGTAGCCATACAGGCCGCGCACGGTCAGCAGGTCGTGGTTGTGGATCGAGGCCAGCACGGTGCGGATGCGCACCTCGCCGGGGCCGGGCTCGGGCAAGGCGGCATCGGCAATGGCAAGGACGTCGGCCGGGTCGCCGAAGGAGGGGTACTGGGCAGCGCGCATGGGCGGTGTTCCGGGGAAAGTTGATGTTGTACCGAACTGGGGACGCAGGCGTTGTCGACAAGGCGCCGCATGTGCAACACGGCATCCTGCGACTGATCGTCGCGACATGTGCTGATTACCGCATCTTGTGTTGACGGGTTGGAATATCCCCACTATGTTGTGTCCGTCACTCCCGGTCAGCCGCCGCCGCCGGACATGCAGCAAACGTCCCGCGGCCCGCCCCTGAAGGCTTGCCGTGTCGACGCGGCCGCCATCGAGCGGACCCAGATCGCCCCCACGGCCCGGATACCGGCCGCAGGCGCAGGCTGTTGCCGACGATCTGGTGTTCCCGCGCTTTGGCATCCCACCCCGACCGCCCCGTGCGCCGGTATCGCGTGCAGGGCCGCCATGGCATCGACCGCCAACGCGCGTGCGAGCCTGGAGTTTCACCACCATGACCGACAGTACCTTCCGCGTGGCCGATCTGGCCGGCGCTGGCGACGCCTTGCGCGCCGGTGGCGAGCGCGTGCCGACCTGGATCACCAAGGAGGCCGGCAATCGTCGCCTGCCGTTCGAGGCCGAGCGCCTGCAGCGCAGCATCGACGCCGTGCATGCCGAGTTCCCGCAGCTGGACGTGAGCGACTACCGCCGTGTAGTGCAGTCGATGGTCGAACGCAAACCGAGCATCAGCGCCGATGATCTGGTCGATCTGCTGATCCGCGAGGCCGAATCGCGCGTGGACCTGGTCGCGCCGGAGTGGGAACAGTTTGCCGCACGCATCTACCTGCGCCGCCTGTACAAGCGCGCCAGCCGCAACCGCTTCTACGACGTTGGACTGAAGTACGGTTCCTACGTGGGCCTGCAGGAAAGCCTGGCCGACCGCGGCATCTACAGCAACGACATCCTGCGCTGCTATTCCAAGGAAGAGCTGCAGCAGGCCGGCGAAATGATCGACCCGGAACGCGATCGCCTGTTCGCCTACAACGGCCTGTACCTGCTGGCCACGCGCTACCTGGCCAGCGACCGCAGCCGTGAGGTCTATGAACTGCCGCAGGAGCGCTGGCTGACCATCGCGCTGTACCTGATGCAGGAGGAAAAGCCGCGCGAGCGGCGCATGCAGCTGGTCGGTGAGGCGTACTGGGCGCTGTCGAACCTGTACATGACGGTGGCCACACCGACCCTGGCCAATGCCGGCAAGGTGGGCGGGCAGTTGTCGAGCTGCTTCATCGACACGGTGGACGACAGCCTGCAGGGCATCTATGACTCCAATACCGATATCGCGCGCGTGTCCAAGCACGGCGGTGGTGTGGGTGCCTATCTGGGCTATGTGCGCAGCAGCGGCGCGCCAATCCGTGGCGTGGCCAATTCCTCCGGTGGCGTGGTGCCGTGGATCAAGCAGCTCAACAACACTGCGGTGTCGGTTGATCAGCTCGGCCAGCGCAAGGGCGCGGTGGCGGTGTACCTGGACATCTGGCACCGCGATATCGAAGCCTTCATGGACCTGCGCCTCAACAACGGCGACCAGCGCCTGCGCGCGCACGATGTGTTCACTTCGGTCTGCGTGCCGGACCTGTTCATGGAAGCGGTCGAACGCCGCGCCGACTGGTACCTGTTCGATCCGCACGAGGTGAAGCAGGCCAAAGGCTGGTACCTGCAGGACTTCTACGACGAGAAGCGTGGTTCTGGCAGCTTCCGTGACCGCTACGCCGAGCTGGTGGCCGATGAGCGCATCAGCCGCCGCACGGTGAAGGCCATCGATCTGTTCAAGCGGATCATGCTCAGCCAGCTGGAGACCGGCAACCCGTTCCTGTTCTACCGCGACGAGGTCAACCGCAGGAACCCGAACAAGCACGCGGGCATGATCTATTCCAGCAACCTGTGCACCGAGATCCTGCAGAACATGAGCCCGACGCGGATGATCCAGGAGATCGTCAGCGGCGACCAGATCGTGACTACGCGCCGCGCCGGTGACTTCGTGGTCTGCAACCTGTCCTCGATCAACCTCGGTCGGGCGATCAGTGCGCCGGATGACCTGTTGGCCACCGATGTGCTGGAGCGCCTGATCCCGATCCAGGTGCGCATGCTCGACAACGTGATCGATCTCAATGCGCTGCCGGTGCCGCAGGCCACCATCACCAACCGCAAATACCGCGCCATCGGCCTGGGCACCTTCGGCTGGCACCACCTGCTGGCGCAGCAGGCGATCCAGTGGGAATCACCGGATGCCGAACAGCTGGCCGACCGCCTCTACGAGCGCATCAACTTCCTGACCATCCAGGCCAGCGCGCAGCTGGCGAAGGAGAAGGGCAGCTACCCGATGTTCGCCGGCAGCGACTGGCACAACGGACGCTACTTCCGTGACCGCGACTACAGCGGCGCCGCGTGGGACAGCCTGGCCCGCGAGGTGGCCACGCACGGCCTGCGCAACGGTTGGCTGCTGGCGGTGGCGCCGAACATGAGCACGGCGCAGATTGCCGGTTCCACCGCCTCCATCGACCCGATCTACAGCGCGTTCTACTACGAGGAAAAGAAAGACTTCCGGCGTCCGGTGGCCGCTCCGGGCCTGTCGCTGGAGACCTGGCCGTACTACGAGAAGGGTGCCTACAAGGTCGACCAGTTCGCCAGCGTGCGCCAGAACGCGCGCCGCCAGCGCCACGTCGACCAGTCGATCAGCTTCAACCTGTACGTGCCCAGCACCATCCGCGCCAGCACCCTGCTGGAGCTGCACCTGAGTGCCTGGCGCGAGGGCCTGAAGACCACCTACTACGTGCGCTCCAACGACATCGACATCAGCGAATGCGAGTGGTGCTCCAGCTGATCAATGATGGTAGTGCCGGCCGCTGGCCGGCAACCGCGCGATCTTCGGTAGTGCCGGCCGCTGGCCGGCAACACGATAGAAAGAGAACGAAGGCAAAAACCCATGGCAACCCCCCTCGACCGCATCAAGATCCTCGAACCGCGCCATCCCAACCGCAGCACCGGCATCATCAACGGCCGCACCAGCGGCATCCTCAACTGGAACGACATTCCGTACCCGTCGTTCTATCGGGCCTACAAGGAGCTGTCGACCAACTTCTGGATTCCCGATGAGGTCGACATGAAGCTCGATGCCCGCCAGTACGGCGAGCTCAACGCACGCGAAAAGAACGCCTACGACTCGATCATCGGCCTGCTCGCCACGCTCGACTCACCGCAGACCCGCTTCATCTACAACGTGGCCGAGTACATTACCGACCCAGCGGCGCATGCCAATGCGGCGATCATCGGCCAGCAGGAAGTGATCCACAACGAGAGCTACAGCTACGTGCTGGCCTCGATCACCGACCTGCCGAACCAGAACCGCATTTTCGAGATCGCCCGCACCCACCCGACCATCATCAAGCGCAACGCACCGATCATGGGTGCATACGACGACTTCATGCGCGAGAAGACCGCCGAGACCCTGCTGAAGTCGTTGATCCAGTCCTCGATCCTGGAAGGCATCAACTTCTATTCCGGTTTCGCCTACTTCTACAACATGGTGCGGCAGAACCGCATGAACGGCACCGGCAAGATCATCAGCTTCATCAACCGCGACGAGCTGGCGCATACCAAGTTCATCAGCGAGTTGATCCGCGCCATCATCGGCGAGAACCCGGAGCTGCAGACCAACGAGCTGACCGCCTACGTGCACCAATCGTTCGAGCACGCCATCGAGCTGGAGACGCAATGGTCGTCGGAGGTGCTGGACGGTATCGATGGCATCGACGTGGACGAGATGGTGCGCTACGTGAAGTACCGCGCCAACAAGATGGCCGGCATGCTCGGCATCGAACGCCTGTACAGCGACACCACCGACAACGTGATGCCGTGGATCAAGGCCTACGCCGACAACTTCACTGAAACCAAGACCGACTTCTTCGAGATGCGCAATGCAAGTTACAAGAAGACCAACGTCGACAACGGCTTCGACGATCTCTGAGCCCGGCGCCGTGCTGAGCATCCTGGTGGTGGTCGCCTCCTTGAGCGGCAACACCCGAGAGCTCGGCCGGCAGATCGCCGAGCGCTGCCGCGCTGCAGGTCACGCCGTGCACTGGCACGAGGCCGACGACCTGCGGCAGGAGCCGCCGCTGGCCGCCGGCGAGGCCGATCTGGTCCTGCTGGGCTGCTGGACCGACAACGCCGGCCGCACGCCGGCGGAGATGAAGGCGTGGGTGGCCGGCATTGCCGAGCGCGGCGAGCGGCCACGGCAGCTGGCGGTGTTCGGTACCGGCGAAACGCAGTGGGGGCAGGAGTACTACTGCGGCGCCGTGCACCGGCTGATCCGCTACTTCCACAGCGACTACCCGCCGCTGGAGATCGAACAGATGCCGCATGGCGTTCGCCATGCCGCGGCCATCGAGGCCTGGACCGATGCGGTCCTCGCCCATTACTGGAGCAACACCGATGCAGATCATCGACGCCACCACGCCTGAGCAGTTCCAGCAGCTGCTGGCCGAACACCCGCGGGTGCTGGTGGACTTCCACAAGGACCAGTGCCCGGGGTGCCGGATGCTGGAGATGTCGCTGCACCGCGTGGCCAACAGCGTGGCGGGGCAGGGCACCACGTTGCTGCGCGTGCAGTTGGAGGTGCTGGGCGAGGCCTTCTTCAGGGAACTGGGGTTGCGGCAGACGCCGACGCTCTCGCTGTTCCGTGACGGTGATGAACGCACCCGTCTGGCCGGGTTCCAGTCGCCGCAGCAGATCGAGGCCGCGATCGCGTTGCATCTGTAGCGCGCGATCCGGGCTTCTGTAGAGTCGAGCCATGCTCGACTGCTCTTCGCGGGGTGCGCGATGAGTCGAGCATGGCT